>CAZQOD010000012.1:7243-38155 GCA_964594945.1 uncultured Desulfopila sp. | reverse complement strand
CGCACTGGAAGCAAGCAGCGATACGGCCAGAATTAATGCACCAACATTTATCTTAGACATTATATTTCCTTTATATATTAAACTTAGTTACAACTAAATCTTACACGCATAGCACACAAAAAAATCGCATGTTATATATGCGTATTTATTGTCCCCAAGGGCAATTTGCCCATGCATTGCAGTCCTTCCTAGACCACCAACTAAATTTAAAAATATTCAGGAAATTATCTTGCTTTTGTTTCATCGTCTACCCCCCGGTTCGCACATGAATTAGCTTAATTACCCAGGGAACTCAGCACAGTTGACGAAATATTCATTTCTGCACAAACACTAGGCCGAGCCCCATACGTAATGATACGTAACAACAACATCATCGATAATTTGACGGATTCTTATGCAATAAACACGCCAGAATATTGCAAACGAATACAATATTGTTTTGCATAAAAAAAATGTGACGGAAAAGTGAATTAAATTTGTTTATCATCAATAATAAGAAATTAAATTATAATTTTTTTTTACAATTATGCATAACCTGCACAATCTTACAAATTCGTATAAATAGTATCTGTTTATAAATGAGAATTTCGAATTGTACGTTATCTGGTTTTAATCAAGGCAAACGATAAATTTCACTACAGGCATATACTCGACATTTCAGTATCTTACGTCTCGCTTTATCGGAAAATAAAATTTTGGGCAACAAAAAGTTAGGGCAAAATAGCCGTTTATGGAAACAGCATTAAATAGGTATTTATACCTATATTATTCTTGAAACTCCTTTGATATGATAAAGATAATTGATGCCATTTTTCCCATTTGTCATTTTTAAAATCGATAAGCTCGGTGTCTACGCTTTCAACTGAAGATGTAAGACGTCAATAGTGCTGGCCGATAGAACATCTCGTACTATTAATAGTTAGGCAGATTCGACAGGCCAGGTAAAAATAACTTCTGAATTACTGACACCGGAAATGAACGGTAAACCGGTATAAGTGCCTTGTTTCTTTTTTTTATTACAGCTTTTACGGAGTAAGCCACTAATCCGTTGAGGGGCGCAAGATGTAACTATTATCTTATCCTAAAAGAGGTGCATTATATGCCAATAATCAAGTGGAGAGATTCATATTCGGTCGGTGTTGAAAAATTCGACAACGCTCATACAGCGCTTTTAGAAATAATCAACGATATGTTTGTTGTTGTTCGAGATCACCAGAGCGTTGAACATTTAAGCGATGCAATGAACAAACTTATCCGTTACACCCAGGAACATTTTATCGAGGAGGAAAAAGAGCTTGAGAAAATTAACTTCCCGAAACTCGACGAACATAAAAAAGTACATGCAGAATTACTGCAGGAAGTAGCCGCATACAAGGTGCGTATTGACAACAAGGAAGAAGAGGCAACGGTTGGATTATATCATTTTCTAAGGAACTGGCTTATAACTCATATACTCGACGAAGATATGCAATACAAACCTTTTTTCGTAAACCCGTAAGAAGGCAAACTGACCGGAATTCTAAAGACAATTAATGGATCATTGTCTATAAAGTTTTCAACTAAACATGTCCTTTAGACGGGAGAGATATTGGTGTATGCGCTCGCGAAAAGATATTTTCACCTTCTTCGGCGAATTCTCCTGAAGGACTTTTCGATAGACATCGTATGCCCTGGTATCCAAGATCCTGGTCTTATCGTCCGCCCCCAGTTCCGGCTCCGGAGTCGACTCCACCTGAAGATCCGACTTATCAAAAAGCAGCTCATGGTTACCGATCAGGATTATATCCTGGTGCTGGAGATTTTGCTGTTTAACACGCTTCTGATTAATAAAGGTACCGTTGGTTGAATTGAGATCACGCAGGACAAATGTCCTGGCAACGGATTCTATTTTAACATGGAACCCTGAAACGGCAGGCTGATCAATAACTATATCGTTCAAACTATTCCGTCCTATAGTGCAATCATGTCCTGCCTTAAGGGTAAATCTCTCCACAATTGCGCCTTTCAACATCAGTGTCAGGGTAGGCATCTCGTATCCTTTTTTTTACTAACGCAGACAAGCTGCAAGTAAGTGCCTTATTTTCGTTATAAACCCGTTAAGTTGAACATTACCTTTATTTTCTAGTTTTTCTTTACAGGTTTTATAGAGTAAGACACTAAATTCCTTGAATCACGGTAGTCGATAACCGGGAAACTGTACATTTCCCTTTCGTATTCCCTATGACTAAAGCGGCGCCGATATACCAAGCATGGACAACAGGCCATGATTGCATTGTCTACCCAACTCGGATAACCACCTTAAACGCATAAGAAACACGGGCCCAAAACTCACAACAATAATTACATAAAATTACTGAGATGTCAACATGTTGAATTATTAAAGAACATCTTTTACCTCACCTATCCATAACCCGGATACTATTTACCGGGCGTATACATAATGGGAATACCGTTGGCACCAACTGGAATATACACTGTTGTGTGATTTGGTGAACCCGCCATTTTTTCCTGGGCCTTTATTGCCTCATGCTGCAGATAGTTAATCGTTAAAGTCTGATTTATTATTTTTTGAGCTTCGGCAATACCTTTGGCCTCTTCAATTTTTATCTCGGCATCTTTACTGGCAATTTCCTTCTGCACGGACTTTTCCTCAAGTAATTGCTGGGCCGCAAGTTTCTTCTCGACGGCCTGGGCCACAATTGGAGGATAATTAATATCGCCAACTATCAGGCTTACCAGGTTAAAAGGTGTTTTTTGCAAATGTTTATGTAACTGTTTCTTTACTTTCTCGGCAATAATTTCCCGTGACGCCTTAATATCTCTACTCGTATACTGTTGCACCGCATCACGGACAAATGTCCTAAATGGCTCTTTTATAAACCTGTCATACCAATTCTTACCGCCAAAACTCTCCACCACGGCAACAACCTGATCCTTACCAACGGCAATAACAGCGTGAAAATTAAAAGAGACGTTCAAATCATCCTTTGCCAGAATTTCAAACCTCTCCGTATAAGTTTGGGGCCTTATATCAATATTAATTACCCTGTTCCGCCAAAGAGATACACCAAAATTGCCGGGACCATTAATGGTTCCTTTAAAGCCACCTTTCCCAAAAATCCTCGGGTCCTCAAACACATACCCTTCCTGACCGGCAGGGGTATGGGGGTTTGAAAAGAAACTGGCGGTAATTAATATACCAACAGCCGTTGTTATAAGAAAAAATATATTTGCAAACACAACAGTTTTGTTAGCCATCCAATTCTCCTTATTTATCAAGAATCACCGACATAGGGAATATTGATATTTGCGACCTCATCATTTTCAAGTACAATTTCACCACCATTGGGAAACACTTCAAACCGTGTCTCACCATTTGAAATTCTATAGGTATAGGACTGACCGTTCTGACTGACCCGACAAGCAGACCACGTCGCCGGTACCTTGGTAAACAATGTCAACTCTCCGTCATACAACTCCACCTGGTCAAGGGGAGCCGCCATGGCCACGGTTGACATGGTTAAATTCAAACGAATTTTAGTTGCTCCAGCCTCAATAACCGAGACCACACTGTTATTTTTTTCAATTTCATATTTTTTTGCTTCCGCAAAACCGGCAATCCATATTTTCTGAGCTGCAATTTCATCAGGATCAACAAGATAATCAAAGAACCTGAATAGTTCCGTCTTTTTCACCGCTCCCAAGCCACCGTCTTTGCAATCCGCAACCCCGACCGATTTACTATACCCCGAAGAGAACCGACAACTGGCCCATTCCAGCCACTTGTTTTGATAGTCCGGGTCAGCCGGGTCCGGTTCCGCTCCACATCCCTCCGGAGGAATATGAGTGCAGGTACAAACTTCCACATAAGACGGACCGTAAAGCGGATTATTACGACCGTTATTATCATCATCACAAATTCCGTGGAGATGAATGCCGTTCCAGTTTGTTCTATAGGATTTGGATTTTACCACCATCCGCATCTCTTCAAAAGGCATGGCCTTGTAAAAACCGGTGCTGTACTTTCTTTCAACAAGATAATTTTCCCTCATTCTCTGTTCCCACGCATCACCGGTCGTCGGTATATCCCAGTTTGTGCCCCCCGCCTTATTGAAACCGAGAATTTTTTTGGAATTCGTAAGAACATGGTAAATATGCTCTTTGATATATTCGGAGGCATCGTTTATCGCCGCCAATGCCTCCAGTTCCGTAGCACCTCCGCTATGACGCATAGTGTGGTTAGCAACCTCCTGACCATATTCCACCGCGGCCTGGTGCCAGACACTGCTCATTTTTTGAAAAGATGAGTTGCCCGGATTAACAAACCAGGTACCCACAATTCCCCTGGCACCCATTTCAGGTACACCATGCAGGGCATTGCCTATTGCACTGTCATCGAAAGAAATTGTTAAAGCGCTCTGCTTACCGTACTTCCAGCGACTAATTTCACTGGTACCGATTGATGTCGCCGGTGTAAAAACCGGCTCCCAATCGGGCATACCCTTTGAACCAAATATTTTTTTAACAGCTGGCGTTCCAGGTTTATGCAGCAGGCTGAAAACTTCGGCCATGCCATAGGTTCCGTTACCATCCACATCGGGAATTTCAGTAAAATCAATGTCCGGAACTTCCCCTGTCAGGACCTGAAGAAGGCGCATCGCATTCCCTGGTCTGTTATTATATTCATATGGCCCGATATCATAGGCGCCGGCAGGCCTGACATTACCGGAAATATCCGTCTGTATTGCTGCCAGGGCAATACCGTGATCGATGGCGGGAGAATCTTTTTGCAGATGGTAGTCGCCGCCCCCTGTACCAATATAATTTAGAAAACCGGGATCATCCCCCCATATTTCATGCTCTCCGGCTCCGGGGATTCCGACGGGCGTAGCGCCATTTGAGTACCACACCAGATTATAGTCAACAACACCGCTGCCGCCGATTATCTTCCTAGCTTCGGCATGGCCGTCAACCATGATATTATTAAGTACCTTATAGTTGGTTATATTTTTAAGATACAGGGCCGTGCCCCAGGGGGGATCGTCAAGATTTGCCTTAAAAACATTATGGTAAATAAATATATTGCTGAAGGTACCTTCGTCCATGGCAATACCAATATCCCTATACTCAAAAATATTATTTGCCACGGTGATATCCGTGCATCCGTTATCCACCGCCGATATCATCACACCCTTACCGCTGGCCCTGCTCAGACTGCAGCGATTATTTTCTATAACACCATGGTTCATCACCCGGGGCCCGTGATGTCCCGACCGATCCCAACTCTGCAAACAGTCAACGTGGGGATAATCCCCGGGATATTGGGACGTAGCCTGATGATTACCAGGGTCTTCAACATTACCGAGATCATGGAGATAATTGCCACGAACCATGTGGCCTCCACCGAAGATACGTATTCCGTCAGCATCCTCGCCATGGTAGCCGGTGAAAGGTATTTTGGGATGGTGCTGCACGGTTCCCAGGATTTCATTATCTTCAATCAGGATATTGGAACCGTCAACGCGGATGCCCCATTGCCCGTTATGCTCCAGTTTATTTGAGACAACATTACAATGGGATGAACCACCACCGATATTAATCCCCCCCTTCGGACACTCCAAAACATGACAGTTGATAATTGTATCATGGTGGTGTCCATTGACAATGATCCCGTATTCATTCGCGGTGGAGGCCTCCAGGGTAAAACCATCAACAGTTATATAATCCCCCTGCAGTTTAAAGCCGGTGACTTTGGCGCCATATTGGTTCAGCGAACGAAATATGATTTGCGAACCCTGACCCGAGCCACTCCTGTTAACAGTCACAACTTCGTCATAATCCCCGGTTGCAACCAAAACCAGATCTCCGCCGACAACCGTATCAGCCGCCTTCTGTAATGTTCGCCAGGGAGTTGAAATACCCCCGACATCCCCGTTATTGCCGAGTGTTGAAACATAGTAGGTGGCGGCATTAAGATCGACGCTGGATATCAATAAAAACAGTCCCGCAATATATAACGAAAAAGGTAACGTTCTATCCTTTGCCATAAATAATTCCCCTTGTTATAAAACCTACACGCAAAACAAAAACACATTTTTTGTTATTATTTTAGTACCTTACTCCGTAAAGGCTGTAATAACAAACAAGAAACAAGGCACTTATACCGGCTTACCGGTCATTTCCGGTGTTAGTATTTTATTTAATAACAATTAGCGAATCTATTTCACAGTTTTTGTAAGTATTTTTTCTTTTATTTTCACCGTCCGGGATCGGCAAGCGAGGAATCTTGCCTCTTCCTTGCCACCTACTAAATATGCTTCGTTACCAATAACACAAAGTTTTTGTATACATCGGCCCTGTTAATGCCTTACATCTACAACAGGTGGTAAAGAATACGAACTTGCCGATTACAAATTTTAAGTAACCAGCATAGCTGGAGCAAATTATCAGACCACAACCACAACAAACAATGAAAGCGACTCAAGAGTGAAGACACTTTCATATAAAAACACTATTTTTAATGAATTATTATAAATTTAGCTATCTTTTTATCATTATTGCAAAAAGGTAAATCAGGGCTGGCCTGAATATCCTCTTAACCAAACTCTTTATTATTATCAAATAAAAAAGAGCCGAAATTTTTCCTAACTCAATTAAACGAAAAAAGAAATTTCTAAGCTAATAAATTTAAACTAAAAATAGCTTTTACCCACCACTATTTCACATAGGATTAGTAGCTGCAAAGCCTGTAGTTATCAGTGATCCAGCCGTTTTTTGTTTTGTGCCAACAATAAATTTATGTTACAAAAATTATGGTTTCTTTTTCATCACAAATCTAGGGCGCTCGGCGTAGCGATCAGGTTCCTTTTCACGCACATATGGACTAAATAATGATTTTACCCAAAATGACTTCTTTTCTTAAAATCCTGATCCTGGCTTTACCTCTTATGGCACCGATACAGTTAATGGCAAACACTCAACTTCCACCGAAGATCGTGCAATATCAAAATGATAACGGTGCCGACACACAAATCGGGGGAGATATGGTTGCCGCGAGCGGCTCAATCTCCAGACCCACCATGCTCAGGATAATAAAACTGGGCATTGCACCACCTAACCAACTACCCACCGTTAATGTCGGTGCGGACAGAACAATCAAGCAAAACAGGACTATCTCCATCAGGGCACAGGCCCAGGACAGTGACGGGCGTATTGTCCGGTATCGCTGGCAGGAGGGTAATCGCAATATCGGCAGAAGGGCGACCCTCAACTACAGCTCAAATACCATTGGAGTCCATACCATCACCGCCAAGGTTTGGGACGATAAGGGTGGACAGGTCCAAGACAGCCTGACCATTACCGTAACAGATGGAATACCGCCGCTGATCACTATCAACGGCAGTGCCACCATTAACCTGGACCGGGGGCTGACCTACCACGAACCGGGGGCCTCCGTCACCGATAATGTCGACCATAACCTGCGTGTTACCATCGACAACCACCTGGTAAATACCTCCAAGGTCGGCAGCTACAGGGTTACATATAACGCCGTGGATAGTGCAGGCAACAGGGCCGTGGAAAAAACACGGATGGTTGTCGTACAGAGTGGCGGTTCCGTAAACCCCGAGGGTATGGCTATTATCCAGGGGGCCACCCTTAATACAACAATGATCAGAATAGGCCAGGGTTCCGCAATTACTGTTAAAAAAGGGGCGACGCTTATTCTCAAGGCAGAAACAGATAAGAATAATTCATACTATATTAAATGGTACGACCATCTCGGGAATCCAACAACACACACTATATCGTCGACGGTTACCCAGAAGATGAAGACAATTGGTATTTTTGAAACACGCAACCTGGCACCCGGTAACTATGTCTATACTTGTGTTGTCAGCGACAATAGTGTCACCCCTAAAAAGAACTATAAAAACAGTATTACGGTAACGATTCTCGAAAACAGACATTTACATCCTTTTGCTGCAAACGGCCCCTTGGTACACACATCATGGGGACAAACATTTCCCTATAACGGAATGACACCCCTGGCCAACGGCAAACATACTGCAGTTGGTTGTGTCGCCACGGCAATGGGACAAATTATGCGAACCTATAAATGGCCCGCATCCGGTACCGGTTCTGTCTACGACAAGGGTTCCGTGCCCAATCCTCACGCCCCGGTCAAAATTGACTTATCATCATACACGTATAACTGGCGTAATATGCCCCTGAAACCCACGGCAAAAAATGATGATATTGCCCGTCTCTTATACCATGCCGGCCTTGCCGCTAATATGAAGTACGATCTATATTATTCCAGCGCGAAACATATGCAGGCATATGCCATTTTAAGAAATCATTTTGGTTATGCGGTACACGATAACCTGAGAATGATTTCCTATAACCACCAAAGCAAAGCTGCCCTGTACTCCATGGTAAAACGCAGCATCGACGCCAACATCGTGTTATGGGTGGGTAGTAACTCCCATTCATATATCCTGGACGGTTATTCGGGACACCCCGATGACAATAACCTGAAATATCATCTTAACCTGGGTTGGGGCTATGGAGGAGAATGGTGTCCCGTCACCGATGAAGGTGTGTTGAGTTACAGTGGAACATTTTACGGATTAATAAGTTTTGCCCAGATAAGACCCAAAAAAGCGGGAATTGACACCAGACCGCCCACCATTAGATTGCTCGGCAAGCCCATTGTAACCCATTTAACGTGTATGCCTTACAACGACGCCGGTGCGGTGGCCCATGATGCCGAAGACGGAAACCTGCAGGTGGAGGTTATTGGAGCAGACAACTTAAACAACGGCGATACTAATATCTATTACGTGGCAAGTGACAGTGCAGGCAACGTTACCTATACAAAAAGGAGGATCCTCGTTACTGATCATCGCAAAACCAAAAAAGTAAGGCAGAGGATACGCGTCGGCCGCTCAATGGTGTATACAAGTTTTGGCCTTTTTTACATTCCGGCCACAAAAATCAAATCGACTGTCTGGCGCATGAACGGTAAGGTGGTTTCTACCAGTTGGGTACACAAGTTCCATGCCATCAGGATCGGCACTTTTGTCCTAACTATGGAAGCAACTTTAAAAACAGGAGAGAAACTTTCTGCTGAAATTACTTACATTGTTTACTAACCCTTTAAAAAGCGGGGCATTCGATCTCCAGTGAGGATTTCTGCCCCGCTCCCGGTCACCAGCAGGGTGTGCTCAAATTGGGCACTCCTTGCAAAATCGGCGGTGACAGCTGTCCAGTTATCGGACCAGATGGTGCAGTTCGGGGTACCGCCGTTGATCATCGGCTCAATGGTAAAGGTCATGCCTTCTTCCATTATTGTTTTGTTCTCTTTCTCGTAAAAATGGGCGACATAGGGCTCCATATGGAAGAATTCGCCGATGCCGTGACCGGTGAACCTTCTCACCACGCCAAAACCGTTTTCCCGGGCATATTGCTCAACGACTTTACCGATATTATTAAGGTATCGCCCCGGCCTGACAATATCAATCGCCTTCATCAAACAATCCCACGTTACCTGAACCAGTTTCTTGGACTCCTCGTCCACTTCTCCGACGAAAACAGTCTCAGAACAGTCACCATGCATGCCGTACCCGTAAACGGTCACATCGCAGTTAATAATATCACCATTCACCAATTTTCTATCGTCGGGAATACCGTGAACAACCACCTCGTTTACCGAAGTACAGATTGATTTGGGAAAACCCATATAATTTAATGGACTTGGATAGCAGCCCAGTTCAATTGTCCGACGATGGGCAATAATATCCAATTCGTCGGTTGTAATGCCCGGACGAACGTGCGCCAACACTTCGTCCAAAACCGTGCGGGCCACGCGACCAATCAGACGCATCCTCTCTATCTCTTCATCCGTCTCTTTTTTACAGGAAAGTTTACAGGGATTGGGAATACCGCGTTCGGCATACTCCGGTGCGGCTATGGATTGGGGCACTTCCAGCATGGGGCTCACAACTCCCTGCAATACCGTCGGCCTAGCCACCTTTTTCGACATGACGGGTGGACATGTCTCGCCAAGCTCATCGCTGCGCAGATGACATTTTTTATACTTTTTGCCGCTATTACACCAGCATGGATCATTTCTTTTTGGTTGTTTCACAATCCCTTACCCGATGGACAAACATGTTCAAACAGTGCATCCGTACCATTTTCAACAATGGGAACCGACCAGTTAAAAAAGCCAAAGACAATGTTGTTTATCATTGTTTTAGATATATCGATCCACAATATTTAATCGACGCCGTATGTTAAATCTTTTCAATACGAAAAGTCAATACAAGAGCTGGATATACAATTTTATCAAGTTTTGCCGTATATCAACACTTTCACTTATCGAATAAACATTTTATAGTATGGTTCAATCTCGACAAACCAGACAGATTATGGATAAGGTCTTTCAATGTACACCTGTGTTAAATGGTGTGTCCACCCAGAAATAATCCGCCTCGAATAATATAACACCATGACACTTATCAAACGCACAAAATTCCTTTCCCTGCTAAAAGAAAGAAAATTACCCACCTCTTCACAGCTCTTTCTTATTTTCGGCGAAAGATATCTGTGCAGAGAATCCGCCGATCTCCTCATAAAATATCTCCTTGCCGAAACGGCTGGCAATGTCCACGCAATTGACGGCGACCGGGAAGATCCCGGCCAGACCCTTGCCCAGTTGTTAAATTACAGCCTGCTGCCAGGAAAACAGATCCACCGGGTCACCGACAGTCGTATATTTCATTCCAAAACCGTATTAACAAAAATTTGGGACAAGGCCGTGCAGGCACACCAGGCGGGACGTGTTGATGCAGCCGCCAGATATCTCCATAATGTACTGCATGCTGCGGGCATCAAAGCACAGGGGGCAACAATATTTTCGGAGATTCCCCCAGCTGAATGGAAAAAACTCTTTGGCTTCGACAGACCTGCCGAAAATCTTGATTGGGCCGATGGACTACTGCGTGGATCCGCCCCCGTTACACAGGGTAACGCTGCAAATGTTATCGACCAGTTCATTGCCGCCTTTGACAAGGGACTACCGCCCAATAACATCCTTCTACTAACTGCGGAAACGGTGGACAAAAGACAACGACTCTTTACCTATTTAAAAAAACAGGGCACCATCATCGACTGCTCCGTGGCTGCCGGCGCCGGAACCGCAGCCCAAAAAGAACAAAAAGAGATACTCAGGGAATTAATGGTCAAAACCCTTGCCGAATTCGGCAAAAAAATTGAGCCGCGGGCAATACCAATATTCTTCGAAAAGATCGGCTTTCACCCGGTGGCAATCAAGGTAGAAAGCGAAAAACTTGCCCATTACGTTGGAGACAGGGAACTTATTACAAGTCGTGATCTTGCCGAAATAGTGGGCCGGAGCAGAGAAGATGCCATTTTTGAGTTAACCGATGCCTTCAGTAAACAGCAGATCGCAAGAACCCTTACCATCCTGACACGACTGCATGAACAGAATATCCACAGCCTGGCAATTCTTGCCACCATGAGGAATTTTTTCAGAAAACTGTTAATATACAGATCATTGCAGATGCGGGTTACTCCAAGATGGCATGCGTCCATGAACGCCGGAGAGTTCCAAAACAGCTACCTCCCCGCCTTAAAAGAAAATTTCCCGTGGAAAGAGATGCTCCAGGGCCATCCCTATGCTCTTTTTATGAGTTTCACCAGGGCTTCAGGCTTTTCATGCACCATACTCAAACAATGGTTGACCATGCTGCTGGAAGCGGAGTATCGCCTCAAGGGCTCTCCTCTCCCCGCGCAATTGGTGCTGGAAGAGCTATTTCTGACCATGCTGAATATGATGAAATCATCATCAAGACCAAGATAAACCGTTTCAAACATTAAGCTTACACCTGACGCTTTTAGCAATTTTACCTGTTGCAGGGTTTAGCCGACATTAAAACGGTTTTAAAATTCCATATTGATAATAGAGCATTTTCACACTAAAATACAATTTCGCAAAAGGTGCTGAACACACCATTGGTAATCGCTAAAAAGAACAGGCTATGACTGCAAGAGATACGTATAAAGAGGGATCGGTACTTACCGAAGATATCATAAAAACCAGGGAACCCAGGCGATATAAAGTACTGTTGCACAACGACGATTATACCAGTATGGAGTTTGTCGTATCCATACTGGAAAACGTTTTTCACAAATCCCCCCCTGACGCCACGGAAATAATGCTTAATGTCCATAACAAGGGTATTGGCGTTGCCGGTATTTACACCAAAGAGATTTGCGAAACAAAGATCGCGCTCGTACATCAACTGGCAAAAGAAAATGACTTCCCGCTACGCTGTTCAATGGAGGCAGAGTAGCAAAATCAACCGTTACGGCACTACTGTCCCAACTGAGACCGGAATACAATTATGCTGAGTAAAGCACTCGAAAAATCATTAATACTGGCCATCAGGCAGGCAAAAATGCACAGTCACGAATATGTTACTGTTGAGCATATGCTCTACGGCCTGCTCTCCGACGAACTCACCAGCTTTATAATCACCGAGTGTGGTGGCTCCACCGAAGATTTAAAAAAACATCTGGAAAAATTTTTCGTCCGGGAAATACCCAGGCTCTCCGCAAACGGGAACGGGGAACCGGCCCAAACAATAGCCTTCAACAGGGTACTGCAACGGGCGGTGGCCCACGTGCAAAGCTGCGGTAAACAACAAGTGGATAGCGGCGACGTACTGGTCTCCATCCTCACAGAAGAAGAGTCCCACGCCGTCTATTTTCTCACCTCGGTGGGTGTCGGGAAAATGACCGTGATCAACTTTATCTCCCATGAACTCCCGGCGGAGGGTTTACAAAAAGAGCCTTTCCGAAGTCCGCCTGAAAATCCGAAGACCAAAAAAGAAAAGACTGATAAAAAGGCCTTACAGGAATTTACCATTAACCTTGCAACATACGCCAAGGAAGGGCGGCTGGATCCGCTCATCGGCAGGGGTGAAGAACTAAACAGGATCATGCAGGTGCTTTGTCGGCGCAAGAAAAACAACCCGCTCCTGGTTGGAGAACCGGGCGTTGGCAAAACCGCAGTGGTCGAAGGTCTGGCCCTGCGCATCCATGACGACAAAATTGCCAGGGAAAACGGCAGGGAACAAGTCGTACCAGACCTGCTGCAGGACGTTGAAATTCATCTCCTCGACATGGGAACCCTGGTTGCCGGTACCAAGTACCGTGGTGATTTTGAAAAACGGTTAAAAAGTGTAGTTACGGCCATTGAACAAAAGAAAAACAGTATTCTTTTTATCGATGAAATGCATACCATCGTCGGTGCCGGTGCCACCAGCGGCGGCTCAATGGATGCCTCCAACCTACTCAAACCCGCGTTACAGGCGGGTATTTTACGCTGCATCGGTTCAACGACGTATGAAGAATATAAAAATCAGATAGAAAAGGATCGCGCACTCTCAAGACGCTTCCAGAAAATTGATATTGAAGAACCGTCCGTCAACGATACCCACCTGATCCTCAAAGGATTACAGAACAAGTACGAACAGCATCACAATATCAGATATTCGCAAAATGCCGTCAAGGGCATGGCCGAACTATCCGACAGATATATAAACGAACGATTCTTGCCGGATAAGGCCATAGATATCATGGATGAAGTGGGTTCTTTTTTCCGCCTCCAGGGGCGTGGTGGCGCCCTGGTTAAAATTGGTGATATCGAGAAAATTGTTTCGCGTATAGCCAGGATACCAGCGAAAAGCAACAGCCTTTCGGAGGTGCAGGACTTAAAAATGCTGGCTCCAAGATTAAAAGAGGTGGTTTTTGGCCAGGATGACGCCATCGAAACGGTAACAAAAGCCGTTAAACGGTCCAGGGCCGGACTCGGCAACCCGGACTCCCCCACCGGATCATTTATCTTTGCCGGTCCCACCGGCGTCGGCAAAACTGAGGTTGCCAGGCAGCTGGCCGCCATTCTCAACGTGCATTTTGAACGTTTTGATATGAGCGAATATATGGAAAAACACGCGGTGGCAAGACTCATTGGCTCACCGCCCGGCTACGTTGGTTTCGAACAGGGCGGTCTGCTCACGGAATCGATCCGTAAACACCCCTACTCCGTTCTACTGCTCGACGAAATAGAGAAGGCGCACCAGGATATTTTTTCCATCCTCCTCCAGGTAATGGACCACTCGACACTCACAGACAACAGCGGCAGAAAGGCGGATTTTCACAACGTCATCATTATTATGACCACCAATGCCGGAGCCAGAGAACTTACAAGCAAAAGTATCGGCTTTGTCACCTCGACAAAGGGCAAAGACAAGACCGCCATCAACAAACTGTTCGCCCCAGAATTTCGCAACAGACTCGATGCCATTGTCTCCTTCGGTTCACTGGACCAACAAGCCACGGAGCGGGTGGTGGACAAACTCATTAAAGAGCTTGAGCAACAGCTTTCAGAAAAACGTGTCACCATTCAACTGACCCCGAAGGCCAAAAAACACCTTGCCCGAAAAGGCTGTGACCCCGACTATGGCGCAAGACCCCTGAGACGACTTATCATGCGGGAAATAGGTGATATCCTCACCGAAGAAATTCTTTTCGGACAACTTGCAAAAGGCGGACAAACCGTCGTGGACGAAAAGGATGGAGAGCTGACGTTCAACTACAAGAAGTAGTTCATTGCTACACCCGACACCCGCCCACATCTTCACAAGGAGACCCGCTTATGAGTGACTGTATATTCTGTAAAATTATCGCAGGGGAGATCCCGGCCAAGAAACTTTACGAAGATGATGAAATTTTAGCCTTCTGGGATATTGCCCCCCAGGCCCCGATTCATTTTTTAGTAATCCCCAAAAAACATATCGAATGTCCGGCCGACGCGAGCGAGCAGGACGATAAATTATTGGGAAAAATGATCCGCATAGGAGCCCGCATCGCCGATGAGAACGGGATCGGTGACGGTTTCAGGGTGATTTTCAATAACGGCACCAAGGTTGGCCAGGTTGTCTTCCATATACATCTCCATATCCTGGGTGGTAAAGACAAGCCATGGCCAATGTAAAGTATCAATTCCGTAAATAACCCACGCGACAGAGGAGAGCGGCGATGGAATTATGGTTAAGCGGGCTTTCCCCTGTCACACAGGCCCTGGTAGCTACCTGTTTCACCTGGTTTGTCACCGCCCTTGGTGCCGGAACAGTCTTTTTTTTTAAAAATATCAGACGCGGAATCCTCGATGGTATGCTTGGATTTGCGGCGGGGGTAATGATTGCCGCCAGTTTTTGGTCTTTGCTGGCACCAGCAATTGCCATGGTCGAATTCAGGGGCGGCACTCCATGGATCCCGCCCCTGGTTGGTTTTCTGAGTGGTGGCGCTTTTCTCTGGTGCGCCGACAGGCTTCTGCCCCACCTTCACCCGGGATTCCCGAAACAGGAAGCCGAAGGGATTAAGACCGGATGGCAACGTTCCGTTC
This sequence comes from uncultured Desulfopila sp., assembly GCA_964594945.1. Lineage (GTDB taxonomy): Bacteria > Desulfobacterota > Desulfobulbia > Desulfobulbales > Desulfocapsaceae > Desulforhopalus_A. The sequence goes on along the minus strand of CAZQOD010000012.1, from coordinate 22,659 downwards.
TGTTGGTTCTGGCCATCACCCTCCATAATATTCCGGAAGGATTGGCGGTGGGTGTCGCTTTTGGTGCTGCGGCTGCCGGTCATCCCGCCGCCTCACTGGGTGGCGCCATTGCCCTGGCCATGGGAATAGGAATCCAAAATTTCCCGGAGGGCGCCGCTGTCTCCATACCGCTTCGCAGAGAGGGTCTTTCCCGGACAAAAAGCTTTATTTACGGCCAACTCTCGGGCGTGGTGGAACCCGTTGCCGGAGTGGTGGGCGCAATGGCCATTATCTTTATGCAACCGATATTACCCTATGCCCTGTCCTTTGCGGCCGGAGCAATGATATACGTGGTTGCCGAAGAACTGATCCCGGAATCCAGGGCAAAGACCCATTCCGATATTCCCACCATCGGAGTGATGACGGGTTTTGCCGTTATGATGACCCTTGACGTGGCCCTTGGTTAAAAATATGTCTGACTTTGCCCTTTCCTTCACCACCTCGTTACTCAATATCCTGCCCGCAGGATTCTCTTTACCCCAACTGACCCTGTTGCTTATTATCTGCTGCCTGCTCAGTTTTTTTTTGATCATCTTCTTTGCCCTGCGCATATATTCAAAAAACAGATTATTGCTTGACACTCGGCAATCTCTTGCCATCGCCAAAAAGGAAGCTTTAACGACCGAAAAACAAAACAACATAATAAAAATAAAAAATACCGAATTGCTCACCCTCTTAAAGGCCGAGAGAAGACATAACATTGAAAAACTCAAACTCCTCGATGAAGCAAAGGACGCTCTAAGTCTGCAGTTTGCAACCGTCGGCCAACAAATTTTTGATGAAAAAAATGCCCGCTTTGATGAACTGAGTGAAAAGCGACTTACGGCCATACTCCAACCTTTAAACCAGCAATTAAATGCTTTTAAAAAGGAAATTAACGATCTCTACCATAATGACAGCAGGGAACGAGTCTCCCTTAAACATGAAATAATTGAGCTGCGGGCCCTAAATCAGCAAATCAACCAGGAGGCAATCAACCTGACCCGGGCCCTGAAAGGCGATAAAAAACTCCAGGGAAACTGGGGAGAGCTCGTCCTGGAGCGGATCCTCGAACAGTCCGGCTTACGAGCAGGTCAGGAATATATCGTTCAAACCGGTTTCAGAAACAGCAATAACCGGCTGATGAAGCCCGATATTATTATCAATTTACCCGGCGGCAAAAACATTATAATCGACTCCAAGGTTTCCCTGAACAACTGGGAAAGGTATGTCAGTGATGAAGATGCTGCAAGGCAAGAAGACTATTTAAACAGCTTAATAAAGGACATTCGTAATCATATCACTACCCTTAGCGATAAAAACTATCCTGAATTAGTCGGAGTACACTCCCTTGATTTCATCCTGATGTTTATGCCCATGGAGTCTGTCTTTGCCACGGTCTGCCAACATGACGAAACACTGATCGACACAGCGCTTACCCATAACATAATTATTGTCACCCCGACCACCCTTCTGGCCACACTACGAACGGTGGAAAATATCTGGCACCGTGAGCAACAGGGCAGAAACGGCCGGGAAATAGCGAAACAGGCCGGAATAATGTACGATAAATTTCGTGCAATGCTTGAAGAATTTGAAAAACTTGGTAAACAACTTTCCACCTGTCAGACCACCTATGATACCATTATGGCCAGGCTTGCCCGGAACAGGGGGAACCTGGTGACCAGTGCCCGTCGCCTAAAAGATCTGGGGGTACAGAGCAAAAAAGAACTTCCAAAATCGCTAACCGACATTACAGACGGTAAATAACCCGAAAGCAAATCCATCCCCACCTCTTCTTTGCCCTAAGCGCCGTCTGAAAATCGGACACTTGCCGTTGCCTCCCGGATATACGACCGTCTAGATTTATTTCACACCTTTTACGTCTCTCTCCACAACAACTTAATATTATTACCTAATAACAAAATTCCACGGCCAACAATACGGTTGGCACCCCCTTTGCTATGCAAAGATAAACCGAGTTATTATAAATAAAAAACAGAGGAGGGGAGAAATGCGGATTGTAAGTATTTTTATTGTCACCATAATTATGTCGACATGGGGATCGTTGAATATGGCCGAGGCAAAAGAGTGGAATATACCGGTTGGTATAACCTACGTTTCCGGATTCACTGATATTGTTGATCATCTGGAAAATAACGTGGCCGGTGTTGAGAGTGTGAACTACTTCCCGGTGGGTTTATCTTTGCAGCCATATTACCAGTTCAAGAATGGATTGGGCATTGGTTTTGGTATTGGTCCGATCATATGGATCACTGGAGATGTTAATTTTTTCTGTATGCCCGTAAACTTCCATGCCCGGTATACCTTCAATAGAGATGGAAATATCTCTCCGTATATCAGAACGGGTATATCAACTAATATTGTCAGTGGCGATTTCGTTGAAGACAGCACCATCGGCTTTTTAGTCGGCGCAGGTCTAAATTTTTATAAAACGGAAATTGCCTCAATGGGTGTGGAGATAGGCTTTGACAGCTCTAAAATCGAAATGGAAACCGTATCATTCCAAGGCAATACCAGCGAGAATATCAGGCCCGTAGCCCTGATGTTAAGTCTTATCATAACCTTCTGAAAATACTGCTATCAACATGGAGAATAACATGAAATATAAAAATTTACTCTACACCGTCGCCATTATTTATACCCTTTTCATGATCAATGGCTGCGCGTCAAATGGTGCATTACATTTGCTGCAACCCCTTGAAGTAAACCTGACCGGTTACGAATCGATGGTAGTCAGTATCTCATCAAATTTCCCAGGAAACGAGAAATCGCAGCTGGAAAGCCTGATCATATCCAAACTCCGGGCAAAACAGCTCTTTGAGAAAGTTTACTCGGGTGAGGCCGCTCCGAATACGGATAAAGCTTTACAGATGAAAGGCGTCATAATAGAAATCAAAAAAGTTGATGCCGGCTCAAGGATGATGCTTGGTGCATTGGCGGGCCAGGCCAGAGTGCTAGTTAACGTGTCTCTAATTGATTTAACCGCAAATAAAATAATTGGTGAATTCAATGCGGAGGGGAAATCCTCCGGCGGAAGCATTTTTGCGGGCACAACTAGTCAGGCACTCGATCAGGCCGCCGATCAGATTGTAAACCTGATTCAAACAGAAGCCCATCCGTAATCCACCGTTTTTACTGTACCTGACATGATCGCCACATAACCTGCAAAACCAGAACATGCAGGTACAGTAACCAGCATGACTGAAGCAAATTATCAGACCACAGCCACAACGAACAATGAGAGCGACTCAAGAATGAAACCACTTTCATATAAAAATATGACGACGGAGACAAGGCGGAATACAAAACTCCTGGGTAACTTATTAGCGTGGAATGTAAGAAAAAATTACCAAAGACGCTGTCTTCATAACCTGCAAATAACATATTAATTTAACAGTGTAAAATATATTTTCCCATATTCTGCGTGCAAGATTTAGGTATCATTTTTTCCTTAAGATGTTAATGTACCGCTGATAATTATCTACATCCCCATTGACAGGCGTCAACTGGTTCCATCACGCTTTGAACTCCGTCCATTTAAAAGGCCTGGGCCGTCATATACCGGGGTGTTAGACCTGATAAATCCACATCCATTTAATAAAACGGATCACATTTTTACAACCGGTTACCAAAATACTCAATCTACTGTAATTAATACAAATAGCACCAAAACATCAAAAATGTTTTAATGTAACCCACATCTTCACCAAGGGCGAATCGATTCGGGATGAACCTTGAGGAGCATAAACCATGCAAGCACGGGAAATGAGCAGCGCCGACAATAGGCTGGTATTAACCGGTGTTGCCACCAAATATACCAATATTCCCTTTCTGCCCAGCATGATCGTCGGCATGGTCTGCGGCTCGATCACCATTGCTCTAGCCTACCTGGCCAATGAATATATCCCCTATATTTACGCCCTGATCATGGAGCGGGGAACGCTCCAGTTTATAACCATTTACACATTCTGGTTCACCGCCGGAATGCTGTTTTTTAAATACCGAAACCTGCTCCGAGAACGGAGCGCCTTCAGCCTTGAATTTATCACCTCATTCACCGGCAACAGGGAAATGATGGGCGCCCAAACATTTATCGGTGAACATGCCGTACTGGCGGAGAACCTCAAACCGGATCAAAAGGACCTGCTCTTGGTCAACCGTATAAACAAGGCCATTAAACAGGTCAAAATTAATAATAATCCGGCGGATGTGGCCAACGTCCTCAAGACCGTAGCCGAAACGGACAGTGGTGTAATTGACTCTTCATCGATCCTTATCAGATATATGATCTGGGCCATCCCGATCCTCGGCTTCATCGGCACAATCCTGGGGATGACCCAGGCAATCGGCTCCTTTGATACGGTATTAAAAGGAATTGGCGAAGTCGGATTCTCCGGGGTGCAGGAAAACCTCGGCCTGGTTACCTCCGGTTTGGCCGTGGCCTTTGAAACCACGTTTCTGGCCTTGATCCTGAGTGCGACGGCCAACCTCTTTTTCAACATCATCCAGAAAAAAGAAGAGGATCTGCTCTCTGACGTTGAGGAGTTTACCACAGATAATATCATCAATAAATACACGCTATTAAAAGAACAACTCTCCACACCGAAACAGGATACGGCCGACGGCGAAATCATGGAAGACATCCTTATGGAACTGAAAAACATGAATCGCCAAAACCAGGTCAATAATGATGAACTCCTGGTACAACTGGGGAAGATGATCGAAACATTGGAATTGCTTCAACAGATCGACAATAATAAAAAATCCGATGATCCAGTCGATTTTACACCGCTACTCAAAGAAATAGCTGGTATTTTACAGGGTCAGGCCCGTTTTGTGGAACAAATGGCTGAAATATCTAAGCAACTGCAACATAATTCCACGGCCATGGACAAACTACCCGAAACCATCGACCGCCTGGATGAGACGAGCCGCAAACTGGGTGAACTTTTAAGCAAAATTTACAACCGCACCTTTGAATAGAAAGTGCACGGGAAACATTTATTTCAAAATAAACACACAACGTACTGATTTATCGGAACATATTGTCTTCCATAATTCCGAGCGCAAGAGTTAGGTATTAAGCAACGGTGGGGTGCAACCATGACACGAATCAAAAAAAACCGAGAAATGAATATTGTCCATTTTTCCTTTTTTGACCTTTTGTTCGGTGCATTCGGCGCTTTTGTTTTTCTTATGATTGTCCAGGTAATCTCATCCATAAACATGGTTGACCTGGATTTTCAAAAAATGGTGGATAACCTGGTTAAAGAAAAATCCGTATTAAATAATCAGCTCACCGACCTGCAACGGCTTAAATCACAACTAAACGATTTGCAAAAAGAGCTCGACGGGGTCAGAAACGAACGAGACAGGCTGGATGGCGACAGGGTAAGACTCAACGCTAATAACATATTATTACAAAAAAATATTACAACCCTGCGGCAACAGATTAATGACCTGACCCAACTTGGTCAGACCGTGCAAAGGGAACAAAAACAGCTAAAAATCCTGCAATATGAAAGGAAAGAACTCCAACAAAAATTAACCACTGCACTGGCCGAGATCAAAGCGACAAAACCACCACCCCTCAAGATGAAACCCTCAATTTACCCGACGGCCATCACCGGAGAAAAGGTGAATATTGGACTGGCTGTGCAGGGCGGTCTCCCCCCCTACTCCTGGGAGTTAAGCGGGGAAATTCCCCCGGGCCTTTCATTCAACCCCATTGACGGCTTCCTCACCGGAACCCTGAAAAACCACGGAAAATTTTCTTTTTCCGTAACGGTTACCGACAAACGTGGATTCAGTGTCACAAGCGGTCCCGTCACCATGAAAATCATCAAGAAATATGAGGAACAGAAAAAAAAGATCTCCTCAATATTTGCCTTAATCGCCGGAATCTGCGCCACCATGTTATTTTTCAAAGCATGGGAACGACATAAAATAAATAGATATACCAGAGAGATGGAAGAACAGGGCTATGAACTGATGTGGACCCCAAAAAACTGAGTACCGGAGACCAGGATGAGACTGACACCAGCATTCCATATCATTATGCAACTGGCGGCACATGAATGTACCACGGCGGAATTCAGCGAGATCGAACCGGAACATATGCTCATGTCCCTGTTGCGATTTTCAGAACTTGATCCGGATATTTTCAGGGATATTCTCCGGGATCCCGGCCTGGAAGAGATAATTGAGCACGACCGGGCGGAACTGCACGTCCTTTTGCAGACCATGAACATTGACACCACTTCGATGCGCCGATCCATCCGGGCAAAGATGGGCCATGGCCGAGGCATCGTCGACGACTCGGTCATCCATCGCAGTGATCGTACCCGGCAAATTTTCACCCTTGCCTTCCAGGCTGCCATTGCAAAAAACTGCTCTGCATTAGCCCCCGTGGACCTGCTGAAAGGTATTCTACAAAACCCGACCCCACTTCTCCAACAACAGGTGGAGTTACAACCACCCGCCGATCCAGAAGAACAAGAGAAGCGAAATAAAAAGAGTCGGCGCACAAATTCTCCGGCTACGGGATCCCGCAATATTAGCAAAGACGACGATATTTTAGACCTGGGGGGGTTGATTGCCTCTCTGCGGGAACTGCGCTCAAAACTGGAGCGGATAGTTCTGGGCCAGGATCACGCGATCGACTCCTTTATCGAAGGGTTATTTAGCGCCGATGTCTTTGCCGGAGTTGACCAAAAAAGACAGCGACCCAAGGGTATTTTCATATTTGCCGGCCCCCCCGGCGTGGGTAAAACATTTCTAGCGGAAAGTGGGGCCGCAACCCTTGGCCGACCATTCAAGAGGTTCGACATGAGCGGTTTTTCCGGCCATGAAGAATCCCATTCCTTAGTCGGTATCCACAAAAGTTATAAAGACGCCCATGCCGGTATCCTCACCGGTTTTGTAAAGGAAAACCCGGAGGCCATCCTCCTTTTTGATGAAATAGAAAAAGCCCACCTCAACACCATCCATTTCTTCCTGCAAATTCTCGATGCCGGACGCCTAGAAGATAAATTCACCGAAGAAACCATAGGTTTCAGGGACACAATTATTATTTTTACCACCAACGGAGGCCGGGCGCTATACGACGATCCAAACCGCACCGGCGTCCACGCGGCCAACACATCCTGGCACCGTAAAACCATCCTTGACGCCCTCGAAAATGAAAAAGACCCCCGAACCGGCCAACCGTTTTTTCCGGCGGCAATCTGCTCACGCATGGCGACCGGTTACCCGATCATGTTCAACCAGCTGGGCGTCAATGAACTTGAAAAGATCAGTGCATCGGCACTTAAACAGGCCGGAGCGCTCATGACTGAAACATTTTCCAAACCGGTTAAATTCGGTTCGTTGGTACCGCTTTGCCTCCTTTTACGAGAAGGGGTCAACGTCGATGCCCGCACCATTACATCCCAGGCCGAATCGTTTGTCAAAGAAGAGCTTTTTCGTTTCTCGCTGCTCTTTAAAAAAGAGCGGCTCAATCAGATCATCCACGATACGAATACAATACTTTTTGACGTAGACGACACCGAGCTGCAATCCGAGAGTGTACGCCGATTTCTATTGGCTGATCACACTCCGCAAATTCTCTTGATAGCCGATAAACATCTAAAAGAAACCTGGGCAACGCACCTGACCGAAGTGGAATGGCACTGGGCCGATGATCTGCATGATATTGACATTATTCTTAAGAACAATGATATCGATATGGTGCTGCTTGATCTCTGGGTGGGCCAGACCTTTCTTGACAGACAATCCCCGCTTGCCAATAGAACCGTGTTGCAATTTGACTACGTCCCCGGTGCGGCAAGCGATATTGCCGGGGGACAGGAGATTTTGCGTACAATCCATGACAAACATCCGGAGACGCCATGTTATCTCCTCTCGTTCGGAGAAAATGCAGGGGGACGGATCATCGTGGATGATGAACTGTTCATGGCCTGTAACCGTTCGGGTGGTGCCAGGGGGATTGTGGAAACATCATTTCTGTCCACCGATGTGCAGGAGTGGCGGCAAAGCCGCAACCGCTTCAGGAATAAAATTACCGCTGTCGCCGACAGATTATACAGGGAGAGAAAGGCCGTCTCCCTCGGCAATGAACGCAAAACCCTCTCTTTTGAGTCGGTCCCGGATATCTCAAACGATATGATCCGAATCCGTTTGCGCAACCTGCATTTTAAACAAACCCTGGATGCCACTGATGTTTCCGCAGTACTGCGTGATATTGAACGACCAACCATCGGCTTTGCTGATGTATACGGGGCGGATGCCGCCAAATCAGAACTTGAATATATCGTCAAATGGCTAAAAAACCCGCGTCACTACACGGCCATGGGCCTTCGTCCCCCCCGGGGAATCTTATTGCACGGTCATCCCGGCACCGGCAAAACACTTATGGCCAGGGCCCTGGCTGGGGAAAGCCAGGTCACCTTTCTTGCATCATCAGCCACCAATTTCGTCACCAAATGGCAGGGCAGCGGACCCGAAAACGTACGGGAACTTTTTGAACGGGCCCGCCGTTATGCCCCGGCCATTATTTTTATCGACGAGATCGACGCCATCGGCAAAAAACGGGGACGGGGCGGCGGCGCAGACAGTGCGGCGGAACAGACCCTGAATTCACTCCTCGTCGAGATGGACGGTTTCACCACTACGGCGGCCCGCCCGGTTATCGTCATGGCGGCCACAAACCTGGTGGAACAACTTGACGATGCCCTGCGCCGTCGATTCGACAGGGAAATAGAAGTCGACAGGCCGGATCGGGCCGCACGTATCGCATACCTGCGTAAACGATTAACAGGCAGGGAAAACAGACAGGTTTCAGAGACGATCATAAATCGACTGGCCGGTCAATCCGCCAATATGACCATCGCCGAACTGGAGCGGATAATCGAACTGGCCGGCAGGATGAGTGTTGCCGACGACGGCGTAATAGACGATCAGACCATCGAGGAAGCCTTTGAACGGATGCGCATGGGAGAATCCCGCGCAACCACTGATCCGCAAATGCTGGAGCGTGTAGCCCGCCATGAAGCCGGGCACTGTCTGGTCGGCTGGCTCAGGGGGGAAAAGCCGGTTCAGGTCACCATAGTTGCCCGGGGTAAGGCTGGTGGATATGTGGAACGGCAGAATGATGAAGGTAAAATGCTCTATACCAAGCCCGAGCTTGAGGGTATGATCAGACAGGCCATGGCCGGTCGAGCCGCCGAGATTATCTACTATGGTAAAGAAGAAGGTTTGTCAACCGGCGTTGAATCCGATCTGCGCAGTGCCAGCCGCTATGCGGAACTCATGGCCCGCGATTACGGCATGGCCGCAGATATCGGCCAGGTTGCCTTTGACGGCCGCCGCCTGGCCGACGGCCTGCTTGCAAGCCGTATCAGCCGGGCGGTACGAAAAATTGTCGATACCCAACTGAATCTGGCTGTAACCGAGTTGACTGAAAATAAAAAATACCTCGACCTGCTGGTCAAAGAACTCTTGGAAAAAAATCGACTGACCCTGGAAGAACTGGAGACTTTATTACCCACAGTGTAGAACCCCGCAATATTTCAGTACCTTACTCCGTAAAAGCTGTAATAAAAAACAAGAAACAAGGCATTTATAACGGCTTACCGGCCATTTCAGATGTTAGGCACTAGAGCCGATATAAAACAAAAAAACAAAATTTATAAGCAAAATCCATTAGCTGCAAATATAAATACGAGAATTCAAATGCTTAACAGACGAGTGAAAACCAGGATCAGAAGCGAACCCCATATTGAAGGGTTTAAGTTCGTCAAACATCTGGGTGAAGGAGGCTTTGCAAATACATTTCTTTATCGCGATTTAAAAAAGAAATTTGGTGAATATGTAGTCGCAAAGATACCAAAGGACAGGATGCGTGAAGAGTCCCTGATTAAAGGTGATTTAACGTCGCTCAGTGCATTGAAAAACTCTCCGTATATTGTCCAATACTGCGATATAATCAGCGTCGGCAGCACCTATATTCTCCTGATGGAATATGTAGACGGCCCATCCCTACGCGATATCATAGGGCCCGTCGGAAACGGCAACGCTCTGCCCGTCGGCAAAGCTCTTAGTTACGGAGTACAGATCGCCGAAGGACTCAGGAATGCCCACCAGCTGAATTTAGTACACCGTGATATCAAGCCGGATAATATCATTATAGAAAAGAAAAAAGATATCCCCATGATTCTCGACTTCGGTATCGCCACGCTGCAGCACCAGGGCGGTTTCGAGACGGTTCTCGGCCGACACACCCCATGGTATACCCCCCTTGATATAATCATGCATGGACAGGGTGATCAACGGGTTGATATTTACGGACTGGGGGTTACCCTCTTTGAGATGATGACCGGCGTATTACCTTACTACCAGGAAGAGGCAACGGAATTCCAACTGATCAACTATATCACTGAAAAAAAAGAAATCCCCTCCATGGGAACATATAGGGCGGACATCCCGGTCTACCTGGACAGAATTATCCAAAAAGCAATTGCACCAAAACAGGAAGACAGATATTTCAGCCTCGACGATATGCTCTCTGATCTGGCACCACCGGACGAATTAGAAAGCGCCAGGCTGTATTTTAAGTCTGGAAAGGCAAAAATAGCAGAAAAAATCCTACTCAACCTCATGAAACAGCGGCCGGATGACCCGAGGATCATCGCCGAACTGGCCCTGCTGAAAAACAGGTGCCATAATTTCCGCAAGGCTCTAGCTTATTACCAAAAGGCCCTGCAACTTGACCCCGGTAACCCGGAACTTTTAAAAAAAACCGGCGTGGTCTGCAAACAGACGGGGGACAAAGATAAGGCCAGACATTATCTACACAGGGCCCTACGCGCGGCCGTAAACGATAAAGAAAAACGTTCCATAGAACGCCTGTTGAAAAGTTTTTCTTAAAGCAAGGAACCATCAGCAATGATAGAGTTTAGTATTAAATTTTTAAGAAGTTTAACATTTAAAAGGGCGACACGTCGCTTGATTCATAACAACTATGCAAAACTGATTTATCCGGCAACTACCGCCATGCTCTCTCTTTTATCTCTGCTGTTCATGACAACTGACGGTTCTGCGGCAACGTCCGCGATTGCGGCTTCCGAATCGACATGGCAACTGAATTCTTCCACCTGGATGGCCGAAAAAATAAGCTATCTCCTTGCCATGCTCCCCCGCCCAATACAGACTTCCCTGGCCGATTTTCCCATTGACGTTAAAAATTATTCCCCGTGTCTTACGGCCATACTACTTGGCGTCACCATGGGACATATCAACCGCGTCAACAGGATCAGACTGCTGAATATGGGTGATCGTTTTTCACAGCCCGTTGAGTTGAAAAATCTCTCCTATATCCTCAAATATGGGAAAAAGACCAACAACTATCTTTTCTGGGCATTTATCGGTTTTACAGCTCTGGCGGAACAAATTATTCCCGGTGCAGCGCCCCCGTCTCTACTGCAAATATTCCTGCTTTTCTGTTTATCAGCTTTTACCTCGGCACAACTCGGATGGAAATTATGTTCAGCCTCAATTGTTTTAATATTAACCGCAATCGTTTTAATACCGACGATGGTTATAAAAATAATGGGTTCCAACGCACCCATATCCGCCTTACATGAAATTAACCTTCACTATGTCTTTGTCGGCTCATGCGTACTGTTAATCAGCTTAATAACCTGGAATATCAGAAGAAACCGCGACTTCAGATCATTCATGGCCAATGCCATGTTAAACTTCTGGCAAAAACAGCCCCATCTTACCAAACCCGATGGCAACTCCATTGACACCCTTGACCTTTTGGCGCCCCTGATCAGGGACAACGATGCCGCAGAAAATCAAATTTTCAGCTATCTGTTGGCAAACTATTATCAAGTCCACGGGTTTGATAAAAAAATAATAGCTCTTTCCGAAACAACAAACCACTCCACACCATTAAATGATGCCATACTCGTCGGCGCCCTGCTGCGTACCGGAAATATCAACAGGGCTTTAGCCAGGCTACAGATTTACCCATACCCTGGGAACGGTCTGGAAGATATCGTCAAATCAATCCCCCACGACTGCCCCGGCAGAACAGAACTGTTACTGACTTTCTTTGCCCATAAAAAAGATTGGTCGCGGGTTGCAAGAATAGTGGAAGAAGCAAAAAATGATCATAACATAACCGCAATCCTTGAAAAATTTCCATTCTCAATGGAACGGGACAGGATCCTTCTTAAAATCTACTGGCGAAATCATAACGGCGATAAAATCCTGGCAAATCTGCAAAACTATAATTTCAACAAAGGCTTACAGCTGCTGAAAGAGCTGATACCGCCAACAAGGCAAGGCCTTATTTTGACCATCATCTATTTTTACAATAGCGGACAAAATAAACAACTTGCCTCATACCTGGGGACAATACCCGTTGATCAAGCAGTTGATGCCCTCAACTCGATGGAGCAATTCCCAGGGAGAGAACAACTGATTGTAGAACTGCTGTATACCGAGGCGAATACCAACGAGCTGCAAAAATATATTTGCGACAGTAGCGGGCTAGAAGAAATTTTACGGACTATACAATCTTCCCTTACAAGGGACAGGCATCTATGCAACCTCTTTTATCAACAGGAAAATTTTAAAGCCGTTGTAGAGATGTTTGAACCATACCAGCGACAGGATAAACTCAATATTGATGACCTTAATCTGCTCGCAACAAGTCTTGAAAAAGAAAATAACATCGCTGAATGTTTGGAGATTGCCGCCACTATACGACAAAAGGATCCATCTTCTGAAGAATATTTAAAATACTTGATAAAGATATGTTACAAAGCAAATATTCTACATAAAAACCTTATTGACAACGAAAGAGAGCTCTATACAAAACCATTCGAAGATAAACAATTATATAACACTTTACGGGAACTCTATATCTTTTTTGGCCGTCAACAACTGGCCCTGCAATGCGCGGAGAAGGGTGCGGACAGGGATCATGATGATTCCTGTATCTTTTTGGGAAGATACCACGAAACCCGCAACAACCCTGAAAAAGCAGCAAGTTATTATTTACGATCCGGTGAAAAAGGCGAATTACCGGCGGCTAACTGCTTTTTTGCGTTAAAAAATTACGCCCAGGCCGCAGAACTCTTTGCCAAAAGAGTGCGGGATAAACCCGATGATGAGAAACTCCTCTACCATCTTGGCTACTCCTGTTTCCAGCTCAATAAACCGGACGAGGCCTTCGCCAATTTCGAAAAACTGGCCAGGATAAGCGGGACAAACGCCATCTACGACGATATTATACAGCTTACAAACCTGCTGCTGGGCATACTTGTGAAAAAAAATGCTTTGCACAAGGCCCTGGCCTATCTGCAGAAGACGCGCAGACTCCTGCCCGACGATCACCACGCCGGTAATACTTTGAACAAACAAATATTTGACTGCATCTATTCCATTATTTACCAAGCCGTGCTGTCATCCGGCAAAGATGGTAACCAGCTTGATATTCCCGATCTATTTGAACAGGCAAAAACAATTAAACAAACACCGGATCGAGACCTGGATCTGCTATGGGGCCTCTGGTTATTCAAAGAGGGACAATTTGAGAAATCGCTGCAGGTTTTTGCCATAAACAGCAAAAGACATCCCGACGACCACGGGCTCCAGCTCCACAAAGCCCTTTGCGCTCTTGCCGTTAACAAAACGGATTATGCCGAGAAGCTGCTGCAGGATCTGCAGCCGGCTGAAAATCATGATTACGGACACAGGGCAAAACTAGTGCTTGCCGTTATGGCCATGGGCAACGGATCTTTTCAAGACGCCTGTTCCCTTATCCAACAGAGCATACAAAAAAACGAAGAAACTTATCCATGGGGAGAAAAATGAAGGGCGTAAGAGATAATATTATGCTGCTCCTCCTCCACCGGCAAGGACGGGGCGAACAGGCCATTGAACTCCTGGAAAATATTCCAAAAGAAAAAAGAACCGCCAGGCAGCAGCTCCTCCTGGCCAGACTGTACATTGACTCGAAACGCTGGTCTGAGGCGGCCGAGCTGTGCGAGGAAATCCAGGAGCTGGAAATTGACGACGGGTTAAAAAGATTTCTCTCCAATCTGTTATTTGAAACCGGTTTTTACCATTCGACAAATGACCGATGGCAAAAGGCCCTGCTTTATATAGCCGCAGCGAGCAAAAATGACCCGGAAAACCCCGTGATCTCCATGCTGCCGCAGGATATTAACCTGGCCATCACAACCATCCTCCATAAAGACGGCGATTATCAGGGCGCCATTAAAATATTAACCAGCGGGGGTCTGAGAAAACTCAGCGATGAACAGTTGCATATCCTGGCAATTTCGACCCTGTCATTATTACTCGAGACTAGTAATAATGAACTTTCCGAGCAAATAAAATTAGTACAAAAAGCCCATTCCTACTGGAACGCACTCAGCGGAAGAGAGGACTATTGGCGAATAAATATTCAAAAAAGAACAGAACTGTACGGCAACAAAATAAGTAAAGAAGAACTTTTCTCAATTGTTCCCAACACCGGCTTATTACGATGTACAATGATAATGGACAGCCTGGAAGAAAAGATCCAGGAAGAGAGGTCCACCGTTCAGCAAAGTTTTATATTGGCCAAGGTCAGCATGGCGGTGGAAGAACAGAGTTCCCTGCTCATATCCAGGCTCTGGTCGGACGATCAGGCAAAGTGGCCGACGGGCGGACTTACCTATCTCCGCGAACTTTTGGGAGAGGAAAAATTGCTTAACGGTCTGGAATCTTTTTTCCCGGCTTCCCCCGGCGACAATGGATGGCTCTTAAAGGGATTGGCCCCAACCGATATTGCAACGCGTAAGGCCTTTCTTCTTTACGCAAACGGGGCATATAACGAATGCGCCGACACCCCGACCGCAGCAGATAACAACCTATTAAATGAAGTGGTGGGATATGCCGCCATACGCCACGCCGAGGAATCAATTAACTCTGGACAATATAGCGGTTGCAAACTTCTGCTAAAAAGACTTGTCGCCATCAAAGACTCGCGAATTCGCCAGATAGGCGAAAAGGTACTTGACGAAATAGCGGTAAAATACCTTGAAAGCCTCTCAACTCAGGAAAACTGCGACGACGTTCTCAGGTTGACGGATGAACTTCTCAACTCCTTCTCCCTGCAACAGGTACAACTAAAGGCTCCGGCTATCCTTGTTAAATATGCTGAGAAATATTTTTCCCAGGACAAACTGGATGATTGCGTAAAAATACTCCGGAGGGCCCACGCACTGGCAAGAGATAAAGAGTTATGTGAAAGACAGGTGGTTATAATGATCAAACATACTCTAACTGTAAATTTTGAGAAAAAAAAACTACAA
>CAZQOD010000012.1:0-7233 GCA_964594945.1 uncultured Desulfopila sp. | reverse complement strand
TCCGGGCCGTCTTTAGTTTTATAGATAAAATAACTCCGTATTTCGGCGAGATGAAAACTGTCAAGGCGCAGATATATTTCGCCAAAGCGATGGAGGCAATAAATGAATACGACATTACAAGTACAACCGTATTCAATAACCTTGAATCGGCATACGAGGCCGATCCCAATGACAGTGAAATTTCAAATATCTTCTCCTCCGCCCTGGCCAGCAAAGCCGTGGCCACCATCAACAATATCGGCCCATCCGCCGGTTTTACGAGCATAAACATTGCTGTTAACAGCTCGGAAAGACTTTTATTACAGGCCTTACGTATAAATCCGGACAGTAACCAGGCGCGGGAAAATCTTATCCACCTTGTTGAATTAACAAAAAATATCGACGGCATATCACTGTCACCAGAAACATATGAAATGATTCTCAGGATATAGAAGGATAACACCATGGAAAAAGAGAGAGAAGATCCAGGGCGGGAAACCCTGCTTATCACCATACCCAATAATCCATATTCCGTTCTTCAAATCGGCATGAATGCCGATTCTAGAAAGATTCAGGCTGCTTACCGAAATTTTTTCAAAGAAAACCCAAGGAACGCGAAAATTGGTAAAAACGCCCAGAACAAACTGATAAACACCAGGGAGCGGGCAAAAGTTGATGCCTTTTGCGTGGAATGTCCCTCACCCAATATTGATCTGAACAATATTAAGCAAAGTATAAAAGATGATAATGAGGCGATAACAACCCTGCTCCGTCCCCGTTTCATTGAATTTTCCGATCTGTATTTTCCCGACAATATCAGGAAAAGAATACCCAGACCAGAAAAAAGCACAACCCTGTCCTATCGCTCTGAATTTACACTAACATAATAAAAATAATATATTACAATGTCAGCCACCGATAGCGTTTCAAAAAAACAAAATCCATCTTCTCCGAACTCACTCGGCAATGTCCTGGTCAAACTGTCGGACTTACACGTTCTTACCCTGAAAGAACTCCACACGCTGCGATATACCACCGTGAAGGAGAAAGAAGAACTGGCCAACGATATTAGAACCTTTTTAAAAGATCTGATAGACGATCTGGAAAGTTTCGACAAAATGATTGTCAACATTGAACAAGCCTTGGATAAAGAAGAAAAAAGGGCCTTCAGGGTATTAAAAAATTTTAAAAGTGTAAGAAAGAAATTTTCATTACTTTTAAAAAAATATCAGGTGCTGCCCATCACGGCCACAAGCGGAGAATTTATTGTCGGCTTACATAAGGTGGTTAATACCGAACAGACGGATAAACTACCCGCAGGTCACATCATCCGGGTTGAACGCGAAGGATTTTTCTGGAAAGGCGATGTATTACAACCGGCAGAAGTGGTCGTCGCCAAAAGAGTTTCAACCTGATTATTAAAATCATCCGTGGAAATCGATGATTGCAAGAAAAGACCGGGACATAAGGTATGCGGCTCTATTCACTTTACCGGCAAGTCGCTATAAGTACTTTGTTTCTTGTTTTTTATTACAGCTTTTGCGGAATAACCAGCATGGCTGGACCAAATTCTCAGGCCACGACCACAACGAACAATAACAATGAAAACGACTCAAGGGTGAAACCACTTTCATATAAAATCACTAAATTTTAACGCAGGCCCCGAACTTACTTTGCAATCAACAAATAACATATTAATTTAACTATACAAATTATTATCAAATCTTCTATGTGAAAATTTCAGGTGTAAATTCTACGGAGGCAGAGATGGCAGAAGGAAAGAGTATAGGTATCGATCTTGGCACAACCAATACGGTTATGTTTGAAATGCACACAACACCGCAGGTAATCCTCAACCATGAAAGCGAACAGTTAACCCCGTCGGTTGTGGCCATGAAATACGGGAAAAAAACAGGAAACACTCTCCTGGTCGGCAAACGTGCCCAGGAATACGCCCTGTACGCCGGCAAAAATTACATCTACTCCGCCAAACGACTCATGGGACGTTGCTATGATGATTCCGACGTCCAGACAATGCGCAAAAATGTCGGCTACGATATCCTCCCCTCCCCCCACGGGAACGAGGATATGGTCAGGGTAAAGTTGGGCGACAAGGAATATGAAGCAAAAGAAATTGCCTCTGAGATTTTAAAAAAGATGAAAACGGACGCTGAATATCGCCTGAATTCCGAAGTTGATTCCGCGGTAATAACCGTACCGGCCTATTTTAATGAACGCCAAAAACACGCAACCAGAGAAGCTGGACTTCTTGCCGGATTACGGGTCAAACGAATAATAGATGAACCCAGTGCCGCCGCCATAGCCTACGGTATCGATCAAAACGATGGAGAGGACAGGATGGTCCTGGTCTTTGACCTGGGAGGCGGCACCTTTGATGTATCGATCCTGCTCATGGTCGGAGGAACCTTCCAGCAAATGGCCAACGAAGGCGACATGTGGCTGGGTGGAGATGATTTTGACGCATTGATCATGAACTGGGTGATTGAACAGATTGAAGATGACGAAGGTCTAAGCGGATTACGGGAAAACCAGGAATTTTTACAGGAATTACGACAAAAAACAAACAGCGCCAAGGTCATGCTCTCTTCATGTGAATCGGCAGATATCATTATAAACAGTCTAAAAGATGAGTCGGGAATGCCGGTACCCATAGAATATGAAATCACCCAATCCGAATTTAACCAATTGATTGATCAACAGGTTGAAAAATCAATTGAAGTTGTAAACAACGCTCTGCGCACGGCTGAACTGGAAAATGACGATATTGACGTCGTTCTTATGGTCGGTGGCTCATCAATCATCCCACGTTTCCAGGAAAGGATTGAAAAAGAGTTCGGCAAAGAACGCGTCATGCGTAATATAGATCCCATGACCTGCGTTGCCCAGGGTGCGGCAATATTGGCCAAAAACCTGAGCAGAAACGCCGTCTGGTGTGTCTGTGGCGAAGAGAACTCCTTGGATGATCTTAAATGCAGGAAATGCAATCATGACCTCACCGTCGCAAGGGAAAAGGTCAAAGAGCAGGAACCGCCCGAGGGCCCCGTTATTGATCATATCGGTGGAATAACGGCAAAACCATATGGTATCGAGGTTACCGGCGATCGCTTTGTTGAATTAATTCCCAAGGGCACCGAGTACCCCACCCCCGAACCCTTCACGGATCGTTTCAAGACAGCCTCTATAGATCAGCAGATTATCAAAATTCAGCTGCGGGAAGGTTTTTCGGAGACCGCAAGTGAAAATGAATTAATGGGAACAATATGGTTCACCGGCCTGCCCAAAGGTCTTCCCGAGGGGACGGAACTCGAACTTTCCATTGCCCTGGACAGTGATATGATCGCCATGGTCGACTGCCGCATCCGCTCCATGGACTGGTCAAAGAAAATGGTGCTGCAACACGGCGGCTGGATCAATAAACATTTATCGGAGGGAATGAGACTGCAAAATGAATTAAAATTTGCCGAACAAGAGAGTGATAAAGTATTAGAAAAAATAGATGCCCTGCTAAAAGCGGTGGATAACAACGATGAAGAAGAGGCAAAAAAACAGATTAACGAGCTAAAAAAGGTTCAGAAAGAGAATAAACCGCAGGAAATAGAATGGCGACAGCAACTGGAAATATATCTTTCCTACTTAGAGCCGTCCTTCAGTGTTGCCACGGTCCTGCTTAACCAGAACGATCCCAGCGTGCGGGCCATGATAATGTGGATTGAACACGCAAAGATCGCCATGCGGGACAGTGACGAGGTGAACGGCAACAGGCTCAACGATGAGTTTAACGATATATTGCAAAACGTTCCCGCCGTCGCGAGTTTCTACTGGGGTGCTATTCTCTCAAACTTTGAACAACTTGACCAAATTTTAAGAAACCGCCTGGCCCAGGCCCAGGCCGATGTTATCGCCTGCCTGCGGGAAAACAATAATAATCGCTTCGAAGAGGCCTGGGCTGATTTCCAAAAACGATTGGAAGAGGCATTCAAATCCTTGGATCCGGGTCCGAATGGAAGTCTAGACCCGAAGATAGTAAAGGTCGGCTATACACTACAAAAATAACTCCCGGTACCGCAACAGAACATGCAAACACTGAACTTAGGGGTAATCATATCCGAAGAGGCACTGTTTTGGGGCATTTTTAAACCCGAATCAACACGCTTTATCACCACGACCAGGCAACAATTTACCCGTATTATCCGACAACACGGGAACCGGGAAGCAAGTTTTGTCTCCCTGGCCGAACTCTTTTCAGAAATCCCCTTGCCAGCCGATTTTTATCCAAACCAACCGAAAAACGCAACGAGCAATAACTTTGTAAGCGAAATTATCAAGCACGGAATAAACCGGCTAGCAAAGGAATATAATGCCGGATTTGCAAAAATCATAGTGGCCGTCGGCCACTCCTCCTCGGCAAGGGTTCGCTTCTTCCTGCGCACCATATTCGAAACATTTTCAGACAATGTAACTCTTATCAATATGGATCAACCAATCGCCCAAATTTATACCCCGACAAAAGAACCCGCTTTCACCCTTTGTTACAACCTGTTACACCAGGCAACTGAGGTATCGCTTTACAGTTATAGTGGCGGTAAATTAACCCATCTGGAGGTTGAAACATTCGATAAAGCCGGGATCAATGCACTGGACATGGGTCTGCTGAAGCTGGCGGAAAATCGTCCCCTTTCTTCCCAACCGTTCCGAAGCGGCCTGTTTGAATTCGAAAAAGAGAGTATCGAGGCAAGGAAAAAACTTTACGCAACGCTTACGACGAACGCAAAAAATAAACTTGATACGGTTTACCGTAAAATTATGCGCCCCCCGCTGGAGGCGGCCAAAAGAATCGGTAATATAGGCGCAGAGACGCCAACCATTCTTTTTCTCTCCCCATTGGAAGAAAATGCCTGTTTTCAACAAATAGTGCAACAGGCAATGGGGAGCGCGATCCACCACGTAAACCCACTGCAGATCCTTGCCGCCCTTTGTGGTATTAGACAAAATGCAGGGAATACCTCAAGCACCAACACTATCTTTGACAGCAATTGTAACGGATCAGTTACGGATAAGACAAAACAAACTCCTGAACAAGCAGCCCGGCTACTGACAGAGCTACGAGATATTTTTTCCCAACTCACCAAAACAACCCGCGCCCTTTCCCCCGATATTCTGCAACAGATCAGTGATGATAGCGTTGAAATGGCCATCCGTTGGTCCGCCGACATCTATATAGGACAAAACAGAGTTGAAGACGCCTATAAACTCTATAAACTGATCTTACCTAAAGACGACAATAACATGCCGGAACTGCGGGAAATGGCAGCGGTACTATGCCTTGAACAGGCCAAAAACCTCATTAAAAGCGGAGGAGAAAGAAAAAATATCAGAAAATGGTGTGATTATTGTCGCCATTTCAAGCCATTAAACCCTGATACACAGGCAGGGATACGGGAAATACGCGGTTATCTGACCCCCAAAAAACAGCATAAAAAATCGAGAAACAGAAAAAATGAACGCTAATAACGAAGATAAAAGCAGATTATGCCCGATATGCGAAAAGGAGATGTCAGTTGAGACCGTAAAATGTCCGGCCTGCGGATCGGATCTCATCTTCCTCGATGAAATCGACGAGGTTGCCAATAATCTCTGTCGAATCGCGGAGGCCGAAAGAATTGCAGGAAATAACGACAGGGCCCTGCTCTATTACAGGCTGGGTCTTGAATGCGACGCAGATGACCCGGCCCTTGTAAAACAATGTGCCAGATCCCTTGAAGAATATGACGACCCACTGTTGGCCACTTCATATTGGCAGCGCTACCTTGTCCTGCAACCGCATGATCAGCAGGCCCTCGCAGCACTGGCCGATAATCGCCGCAAGACAAGACGACCGCCATTCCTTTCAACCTTTAAATTAGTAACTTTTGCATTTACGCTATTTATCCTCGGCGGGGTTCTTTCATATATTTTTTTCGCAACAGGCGCACAACCTCCCGCCGGTAATGTTGTAAACGTGGAACCGTCTGAAAACAAAGATGCTCTAACACTCCAAGCAGTAAAAATATCTTCAAAACCTGGCTCAACAATATCAAAAACAGCAAAAATGCCTCCACAACAGAGCCACGATAGCAAAGGAAAAGATAAAAATGCGTATACCCTCTATAAAGATAAATTAAATAAAAAACAAAAAGAGATTAATTTACTGAAAAACCAGCTCCAGCAAAGCCGGCAAGAAGTTTTTCAGTACAGACAAAGGACAAAAGCCTTCGCCCAATACGTGCAGCAACTCTCAAAAATAGTACCGGCCTCCCTGCAACTCACCCCAAAATACGGTGGTATAAAGGTTACGGGCAAACTGGACTATGTCTGGGACAAAACCGCAATTGAGGATTTGAGTCAGCAATGGGATTGTGAATTTGTCGATCTCTCCGGGGTTAGGGTAACAAAAAAAGATATGGTCCGTTACAGGATAAAAAATGGTGATTCCCTGTTTCTTATTTCAAGGATCTTCGGCGGCGGTAACGCCGGTTGGAAAGATATTTTCATATTGAACCAGGACCGGATCAACGATCCCGACAAACTCAAGGTCGGCCAGGAAATAGTTATAAGATTAACAAAATAAAAACAACACCCAAACAATAAAAATTGACGGATTAATGCCAAAACTGACCGTTCACCGCGACAAGGAAAAATATAACCAGGTTGAGTTTAACAATAACTTGACCATCGGTCGCAACAGGGAAAATGATGTCCTTCTCCGGGGGGAAAAAATATCCCGTTTCCACGCCCTGATCATCAGAAACCGAGATAATGAATATATCCTCCACAACCGATCCGCCGCCAATAACATAACCATAGACAACCAATCCATTCAACGATTCTCATTAAGTGACGGAATCGTTTTTCAGATTGGCAATTACTCCTTTACCTTTGAGGAAAGGGTAATAAAAAAGACAGAGGAATATATTCGCCTCAGCCGAAAAATCGTCATTGATAAAAAGGACTGCGCCGATTCCGTTACAACCGCAATTACCTCCCCCAAAAAGCTTGCAGCACTTCTCGACATCTCCAATAAAATTATCTCCACCCTTGATTATGAAGAGTTTATGGATAATGCCCTGGAACTGTCAATGGAATCAAGCGGCGCAAAACGGGGTTTTATTGCCCTGTTGAGGGATGCGGAAAAACTCTCCCTGTCCTACTCCGTCAAAAAGGGCTTTGCAGGGGAAGAACTGCAGGTGAGTAAAA
>CAZQOD010000011.1:9040-38644 GCA_964594945.1 uncultured Desulfopila sp. | reverse complement strand
TGTTTCTGTTATGAACCCGTTAAGTTGAACATTACCTTTATTTTCTTGTTTTTTTTTTTACAGGTTTTATGGAGTAAGGCACTAAATTTTGCAATTGCAGAGTCGGGGTTAGTCCGCCTGGGAATAAACTTTTTTATACGAAAGTGGTTTCCAAGGCTTTGACTCTTGAGTCGCTTTCATTGTTCGTTGTGGCTGTGGTCTGAGAATTTGGTTCAGCCATGCTGGTTGCTCAGATTGAGGTTTTGCGGAAAATTTACGCGGCCATATAAGCAATATCAGAATCCACGTTATCGGCGTGTAAGGGTTTGTTTTTGTAATAGTTTTATAATCTTAGAACGGTCATACAATGCGTGAAATTGTTTTAGGTACTGCAGGCCATGTGGACCATGGTAAGACCAGTTTTATTAAGGCCCTGACCGGCTTTGAAACCGATAAACTGAAAGAGGAAAAAAAACGGGGTATTACCATTGAACTGGGTTTTGCCTATCTTGATCTGCCATGTGGTCATCGTATTGGGATCGTTGATGTACCCGGTCATGAAAAATTTGTCAAAACCATGGTCTCCGGGGTGTCCGGCATAGATATACTCGCCTTTATCATTGCAGCCGATGAAGGGATTATGCCCCAAACTGTTGAACATTTCGAAATTTGTCGATTGATGGGTGTCCGTCAGGGCCTGGTTATTGTGACCAAGAAAGATCTGGTGGAACCGGAATGGCTTGAGATGGTAAACGACGAAATTGAGGAATTCTGTGCCGGTAGTTTTCTTGAAGGGGCGCCGATAATTCATGTTTCCGCTGTTACGGGTGAGGGTATAGACCTTGTAAAACAGTGCCTTGATTCTTTGGTTAAATCTCAGGATTTCAGCGAAGCCTTCGGTCCTTTCAGGTTGTCGGTTGACCGCATTTTCGCAATAAAAGGTTTTGGCGCTGTTGTTACCGGGACATCTATTTCCGGTAGGATATCTCTTGGTCAGGAGCTTTGTTTTTATCCCTCCAATTTGATTGCCAAAATTCGTGGTATTCAGATCCATTCAAGTTCGGTGGAGGAAGTGGAGGCGGGGCATCGAACCGCTATTAATTTACAGGGCGTGGATATTGCTGATATAGAAAGGGGAATGGTCCTGGCCCAGCCGGGGACGCTTGAACCCAGTTATATGCTTGACTGTCGGTTTCTCTATCTTGGCTCAAACAGCAAGCCCCTTAAACACCGAGCCCGCGTCAGGGTTCATTTGGGAACTGCTGAAATAATAGGTAGAATTTCTTTACTTGATCGCGATGAATTACAAGCGGGTGAAGAAACTGTGGTGCAGCTTCTTCTTGAGAAAAAATGTAGTGTTTGGCCGGGGGATCGTTATGTAATCCGCAGCTATTCACCTGTTGCCACCATCGGCGGTGGCGCTGTAATTGGTAATGTTTCACCTAAAAAGCGTAAGAGGTTGCTTGACAGAGATCGTAATTACAATAAGACCATGTTTGCCGCCCTTCGGGACGGAACAGTTGAGGAAAAAATACTTTTTCTCATCGCCGAGAGTGGGGAGAAGGGACTCACCGCAGGTGAGCTTGGAATTCGCCTGGGTCTTTTCGGCAAACATTTGAAAAAAGTTTTAAGCGAACCGATATCAACAAAGAAGATAGTTGTGGTCGATTCATCCACGCAGCGCTACGTAGTGGTGGAAATAATAGTTGATTTAATAAAAATTCTCACCACTCACCTTGTTCAATACCATAAAAAATATCCACTCCTTCCCGGCATTGCAAAAGAAGAGTTGCGTTCAGGCTTGCCCCGTTCCGTCGACCATAAGGTTTTTAATTACTGTCTCAACGATATGTTAAAAAAATCGCTGGTGGTACAGGACGGTTCGGTTATTCATATGGCCGATCACCAGGTGGCGCTGAAAGCCGACGAGGAAGAGTTACGGAGTGAATTATCTGCCTGGTACAATGGTAAAGGCCTATCTACTCCAACCATCAAGGAGACCCTTGAAAAATTCGATGATTATCCTCCATCACTTGTTAAAGAGGTTATCGAGCTGCAGTTACGTAATGGGGAAATGGTAAAAATTAGTGAGTCGCTCTACTACACAAAATCGGTAATAGAGCCCTTGATCGATTCCGTTACGGATTATATAGAAAAAAACGGAGAAATAGATGCCCCGTCTTTTAAGGAATTAACCGGTTTGACCAGAAAGTTTTCCATCCCCATCCTCGAATATCTTGACAGAATAAAAGTTACGATGCGTATAGGCGATAAACGTATCCTTAGAAAAAAAAGATAATGGATAATTTTTACGGCGACGGATCAATCCACTCAATGGTAAGAACAGTTTGAGTGGTCGGTGTGATTTTGAAATTATCGTCAATTTCCAGGCCCGGCAGGGCAATAATTTTCCCGGCGGATACCAGTACCGGGGTTTGACTGCGGGCTCGGCGCGAAATTTTTTTATCAGATAAGTATCGGCTTATTTTTTTCCTGCCTTTGTTGCCGTACGGGGTAAATCGTTCCCCGTTCCTGTAATGTCTGAACGTCACAGGGAATGATATTTTTTCAAAATCCAGGTAGAGAATTTTTTTCTTTAATTCCCCAAAACCAAAATCCATGACGGCAAGGGTTAATGTTCTTTTAATTTCGTCGATGTGATAAATTCCGGGGCTGTCAATAACCCTGTTTTTTAGTGGAGTCTTGTATTTATTGTGCCCTGACTGTCCGTTATAGAGCAGTCTGTGCAGCACCAGTTTATGCGAATATTTTTCCGCGCGGACGCCGTCACTTAAGTGGAGTTCTTTGGCGACGGCGGGATTTTTGATCAATCGAATTAAACTGTCGATTTGTTGATACGTTGGCCGTATGGACATTGCCCAAAAACTTTTTTCAAGAACTCTTCGCTGCAGGGCCGGGTGATACTCCAAGAACAAACGGTTATCGATGGTGAGTTGCAGCTGTCTATTTCCGGCTGTCTCCCTGTTTACAACCACGCATTTTTTATATGCTTTAAAACTTTTTTCCTGCAGGTAATCTTCTTCACTTGCCAGTATGTTCATAGTACCGCTAAGGGTTTTACGCAGGCCCGGGTTAAACTGTCGTTCAAGCAGGGGCAGGAGTTGCAAACGTATTCTGTTGCGGAGAAAACTTTTATCAAGGTTTGAAGAGTCCACGGACCATGTAATCCCCCTTTTTTTGAGATAATCGATCAACACGGTTTTTGGCTCATAAAGCAGGGGGCGAATAATATTGTTATTGCGAAAGCTCATACCGCACAGGCTTTTGCGGCTGCCGCCGCGGATGACGCGAATAAAAAATTCTTCAATCTGATCGTCTGCGGTATGGGCCACTGCGATAAATTTTGCCCGGCGTTTTTGTCTTATTTTCTCAAGCTGTTGATAGCGCAGGATCCGCCCCGCATCTTCGATGGAACGTTTTTCATCCTTTGCAAATTTTCTAACGTCGATTGATTCGACAATAAAAGGAGTAGTCAGCTGTTGGCTGTATTGTTCGATAAGGGATTTTTCCCTTGGTATTTCTAGGGGACGGAGGCCGTGGTCTATATAAACCGCCGTTAACTGTAACGATAAATCAAGTGCGGCCATAATATGTAACAGGGCCAGAGAATCGCTGCCACCAGAAACTGCAACCACGACACCATCTCCCGTTGTTAGAACATTCTGGGAACGGATATAATCCGCAATACGTTCAACCAGATCAGTAGATTGCTGTAGAATCTTTTTTGTTGTCAAATGTATTATATAGTGGTTAAGATTTTAGTTGTTGTTTATTGCTGAAATAGCAATTTTGAAGTCTGTGTTATCAGACGCTTATTTCACCGGGCTGGTAATTTCGTCTTGGTTCCAATGTTAACATGGTTGTGAATAACCGGCACGGTTCAAAGTGGGAACATCTGTATTAATTTTATAAAAGTCCTTATAAAGATAACCTAAATTTACAAAATTTAGGGGTTATTATGACAAGTCAAAAAACGCTTGCAGAGATAAAAAAATATCTGGAGACCCAGTTTCATCTCCCAGGAGAACAAATTGATTCAATGTTGCCCGATTTCATGGCCACATTAAAAGAGCATCTCCATACTCTGGAAACGGCGTTGGAGGGTGGAAATCTCACCTGTCTTGCTAAGGCCGGCCATACCATTAAGGGTGCGTTGCTTAATCTTGGCCTAAGCGAGTGTGCCGAAATTGCTCTGACCATTGAAGAAAGAGGAAAAGAAGGGGATAACTCTATCAATTTCAACAGTCTTGTCGATGAATTACGGTTGCGAATAGAGACATTGACTTCTTAAGCACGGTTTATGGTTACCTGCTGACTATCCGGGTGTTTCTCCAACTTATCCAGGAGGCGCTTGTGAATATTATCAAAAGAGCCGTTGGAAAGAATGGCAACAATATCATTTTGTTTCACCACGGTTAGCAGTTGCCGGAGGAGCTCATCGGTATCTTTAAATGATTGTGCTTTAAGGGAGGTGTCTTTTTTATTTAAATCTTCTGCAAGGCGGTCGCAGGAAAAGAGATCGTCTTTTCCTACGCCTCTTATCGGCTCCGGTTCCCGCAGCATTACCAGATCAGCTGCTGCAAATGAGTCGGCGTAATCATGCTGAAAAATTGCCCGTCTTGACGAATTTGTCCGTGGTTCAAAGACGGCTATTAATCTTTGCTGCGGATAAGAGGCCTTGAGGGCCAAAAGTGTTTCCCTGACCGCTGTCGGATGGTGGGCAAAGTCGTCTATGACCATTACTCCTCTTATCATCCCCCTCACTTCCTGTCGTCTCTTAACCCCACTGAATTTTTTAAGTGATTTTTTTATGGTGTCGGGTTGCAGCCCCAAGTGGTTCATAACACCGCATACGGCAAGGCTGTTTAAACAGTTATGCCTGCCGGGCAGGGCGATTTCCATTGAACTCCACGGAAGACCGTCTTTGATTATGTCGCAGCAACTTCTACCGCCGGATATGGAAATATTATCCAGTGACCATGTATGGGAAGGGTTAAGACCATAGCTCTCGACGTTGCAGCGGGCTTCTTCACTAATTTCCACTACATTTTCATCATCAAAATTTGCTATGAGCAGCCCGTCCTCAGGTAGTAGTGATACAAATTTTTTAAAGGATCGCTTGATGGCGTTCAAATTGTCAAATATATCGGCGTGGTCAAATTCTATGGATGTGATCACCGCAATTTGGGGTCGGTAATGGAGAAATTTTGATTCCTTATCAAAAAAGGCTGTATCATATTCGTCACCCTCGGCGATAAAATATTTTCCCTTGCCGATTCGATAGTTTGCATCAAATTCTTTGACAATGCCGCCTATCATAAACGTTGGATCAAGCTTTGCTGCAAAAAGTGCCGTGGCCAGTAGAGAACAGGTAGTTGTTTTACCATGGGTGCCGGTAATAACAATGGAAGTGAGGAACTGAATAAAAAAATGCGCCAATGCCTGGGGAAAGGAGAGATAGGGAAGGCCGAGCTCCGCGAGGGCGATGGCCTCTTGATTATCCCTGGTGATTACATTGCCGACTATGACCAGGTCAGGAGCAGGTTGCAAATTAGCGTAACAATAACCATTGGCAACGTTAATGCCGAGGCTTTTCAGAAAGGTGGACATGGGGGGATAAACTTGCATATCGGAACCGGTGACCTGGTAACCTGAGTGCTGGAGCATTCCGGCAAGGGCCGCCATTCCAGTGCCGCATATTCCCATTATGTGGATATGATATATTTTTCCAGGTGTACGGTTAAGGGATGGGTTGAGGTTGTTCATGGATTATTATTTTCTATGGTTTTATTGATTGTTTGATAAATAGAGGGAAATGTAGTGGCAAAAGATGCCGGAGAGACCCGGCCTACCTCGATAAATTTTACTGTTATTTCTTTTGCAATTTTTAAGATATTTTCCTCTGTTAATCCTGTGGGCATCTTTTTTTTATTAGGTTTTGTCTGTGAAGTCATGGGAGATCCTTTATTGGAGAAAATACACCCCTGTCGCATGAAGAAGGCCAATTCGTCGTGGAAGCGACAGAGGTGCCGGTATTTAAGAATAACCTTGTAAGCCATTCTTATCTCTTTACACTATTACGGTAAATTGTTGGATTTTTCCAGAAAATGTTTGTAGTTTGAGAAAAACTTAGAATATGACCGGAGGCGACTTCGGCAGACTCATTATAGAAGCAAGGGTAACGTTATGAATGGTGTTAAGAAACAATGCCTTAGTTGTAAATATTATCGCATTGTCTCCAAAGATAGTGGTTTGTGTAGGGTCGATAAAAAGAATAATCCTGTCCTCCCTGCAACTGGTTCCGGTGACTGTTGTGGGAATTGGAGTGATTGCGGTCAAAATTATTTTATTAGAGTTGGCTGGCTTAAGGCAAAATTCTCTTGATATCCACTTCACCCGGGTGGAGGCATTTTTAAATTTAGCCGACTTTTCATGAAATCATTTAATTCCAACAGTACAGTAAGTGTAATCATTCCCGTCCTTAATGGCGAAGATACCCTGGGCGAATTATTTGCCTCCCTGGCAAACCAAACTCTTCGTCCCCTAGAGATTGTGGTCGGTGATTCTTCTTCGGA
This sequence comes from uncultured Desulfopila sp., assembly GCA_964594945.1. Classification (GTDB taxonomy): domain Bacteria; phylum Desulfobacterota; class Desulfobulbia; order Desulfobulbales; family Desulfocapsaceae; genus Desulforhopalus_A. The sequence goes on along the minus strand of CAZQOD010000011.1, from coordinate 32,069 downwards.
TGATGACTCTGTTGAAATTTGCAAAATAAACGGGGCAAGAGTAATTTCTTATCCGCGCTTAAGCTTTGATCACGGTTCCAGTCGGACGATGCTGGCAAAGGAGGCTCGGGGTGAAATTGTGGTTTTTTTAACCCAGGACGTTGTCTTGGCCAACAGAGATTCCCTTGCAATTCTCGTAAACAGCCTTTTGCAGGATGAGAAGACGGCATGTGGTTACGGTCGGCAATTGCCCCATAAAAATGCCACTTTTATTGCCGCACATTTACGCAAATTTAATTATCCGTCCATATCCTATACAAGATCCTTTGCGGATAGGTACAGGTATGGTCTTAAGACCATTTTTATTTCAAATTCCTTTGCGGCCTATAAGAAAAAAGAGCTTATGCAGGTGGGGTTTTTTCAGAACGGTTTGATTTTTGGTGAAGATACCTGTACCCTTGGCAAGCTCCTGCAGGCAGGCTGCCGGGTGGCGTATGTAAGCAAGGCCGCTGTTTATCACAGCCACAATTATTCTTTTGCAGCAGAATTTCGAAGATCTTTTGATATTGGTGTGTTACACAGTTCCGAAAAATGGCTCCTCGACGTTTACGGTGGTGCTGAAAAAATCGGAAATCTCTATATTCGTTCAGCGGTTCAGGATATCTTTCAGGAAAAAAAATATTGGTTGTTAAGTGACTTGATTGGCCGTAGTCTCTCAAAATATGCGGGCTATCGGCTTGGCAGATCGTTTAAAAAGATCCCGGCGGGACTCAGGCCGCGTTTGAGTATGAATTGCCGGTGGTGGAAAAAGGGCGGATAGCAGATTTAGGGATCGTTGTTTTTTTTGATTTAACGCCGGAAATATTTTTCATTGTAATATGCATGGGTCTGGTAAAATACGCCATTATTCGGAAATAGTTCAGATATGCTCTCGGTAAACTTAAGGGAACAGAGTTCCCTTATCGCAAAATTTTTACATCTCTTTGATTGTTTTCTGGTGGTGGGATATCTATGGTTGCTCGTTGTCTGGTATCGGGTACCCTGGAGTCCGTATTACTCCCGTCTTGAGATTATAGCTTTTGTCCTCAGTTTTATTAGTTTTCAATCCTTTCAGCTCTATCGTTCCTGGCGGGGATGGAAATATATCCTTGAATTAAGTGTTGTTCTTAAGTCATGGGCTGCGGTTATTGGTTTGATTTTATTTTATTTTTTCGTTTTTAAAATTTCAATTGCCTACTCAAGAGTAGTTATACTTGTCTGGTCCCTGTCAACGCCTTTTTTAATTTTCCTGATCCATGTGGTTGCGAGAAAATTCCTGCGAGCCATGCGAGCCAGGGGTAAGAATGTTAGAAGGGCGGTGGTGGTCGGAGCTGGTGAACTTGGCGTAAATCTCGTTAAGGAAGTGGAAAGCATGCCGTGGGCCGGTATTAAGGTACTTGGTTTTTTTGACGATAAGGTTAATGAAATTGATGAAAATGAAATATACGGCAAACCGATACTTGGCAATATTTCGTCAATTAATTCCTATCTAAAAGAAAATGCCATAGATTATGTCTATATTGCCCTGCCCATGCGGGCTGAAAAGAAAATATTTAAAATATTAAGGGAATGCAGGTCCCTGGGGGCGCGTATATACCTTATTCCCGACCTATACGTGTATGGACTGCACCATGCTGAGATACAGTCGCTTGGTGAAATGCTTATTCTCAATTTTAATCCCCATACCGAATGGAAGAGGAGTTTTGATATTGTTTTTTCCGTAGCGGCAATAATATTTACCCTGCCCGTTACCTTAAGTGTTGCGTTATTGGTAAAACTAAGCGATGGGGGGCCTGTTTTTTACAGACATAGGAGAATTACCTCGGCCGGCAAGACATTTAACTGCCTTAAATTTCGTACCATGTGTGTGAATGCCGAAAAAGAGCTTGAAAAAATTCTAGCATCCGATGCCGCCCTACGGGAAGAGTGGGCACACAGCTATAAATTGAAAAACGATCCAAGGGTTACTAAAATCGGTGCATTTCTGCGCAGAACCAGCCTCGACGAATTCCCTCAGTTTATTAACGTTATTCGCGGCGATATGAGTGTTGTTGGTGCACGTCCGATAGTGGGCGATGAATTAAATGATTTTTATAAAGAGAGCGCAGGCAGATATTGTTCGATGAAACCGGGTATCACCGGGCCGTGGCAGGTCGGCCGCCGTTCCGATGTGGATGAGTATGATGAGAGGGTGCGGATGGATGACTGGTATATCCTTAATTATTCATTATGGAATGATATAAAAATTATTATTAAAACCGTTATTTGCCTGTTTAAAGGTAAAGGTGCATATTGATTTTACCTTGGGCTGAAATCACTGGAACTGCTGTGGTAGGCAATCATTGCCAAGGGAAGAATTATGGAAAATATTTTCACCGGCAAGAAAATTGTAGTTGGCGTCACCGGCTCAATAGCAGCTTTTAAGGTGGCCGGCTGGGTTAGTAAACTTGCCAAAAATGAGGCGTTTGTCTTCGTTATCATTACAAAGAGCGGCAGAAAGTTCGTGACGCCCTTGACCTTTGCGGCCCTATCTGGACAACGGGTTTATACGGAGATGTTTGAAAAGTACAGTGACGAACCCATGGCCCATATAAATCTGGGCGCGGAGGCCGATTTAATCCTTATTGCCCCGGCCACCGCCAATACTATTGCTAAACTGGCAAACGGTTATGCTGATAACCTTTTGGGGGCAACGGTTTTGGCCGCCAGGGCCCCGGTTTTTATATGTCCGGCGATGAACAGTCAGATGTACGCTCATGGTGCCACCCAGGATAATATAAAAATTCTTAAAGAACTGGGATATTATATTATCGATCCAGCCTCCGGGACAATGGCCTGCAAGGATGTGGGGGAAGGGCGTCTCGCCGAGTGGGATGTTGTAAAACAATATCTGGCTCGGGCCCTGAGTCGAAACGATTTAGAGGGGAAAAGGGTGTTGGTTAGTGCCGGTCCCACCAGGGAAGATATTGATCCGGCGCGATTTTTGAGCAATAGATCCTCCGGTAAGATGGGCTATGCTCTTGCTAAAACTGCCTTTCGCAGAGGTGCGTGGGTAACTCTTGTCAGCGGCCCTACATCTTTACCGCATCCCGCGGGGGTGGATATATTACACGTGGAATCGGCCGACGAGATGTTTGATGCCATGTTGGCCCACGCCGAGAAAAATGATATCATCGTTAAGGCCGCCGCTGTCGCCGATTTCAGGCCTGAAAAAAGGGTTGAACATAAAGTGAAAAAGGAATCGGTCAACGCTCAGTTAAAACTGGTGGCAAATCGGGATATACTGTTAACCCTGGGTAAGAAAAAACGAGTGGGACAGTTGCTTGTCGGTTTTGCTGCGGAAAGTCGTAATTTGCAGGCGGAGGGGATGAAAAAGCTAAAAAAGAAAAACTTGGATTTTATCGCCGTAAACAGTATTGCAGGAAAAAACACCGGTTTTGAAGTTGACAATAACCAGGTGCTGCTCCTATCCGAAGAGGGTGCGCAACAACTACCGTTTACATCCAAGATCCATACCGCCGACCTTATATGGGATGCTGTTGTGCAGCGTGTAAACAACATCGCTTGAACTTTTTCCCCGAACCGCATGGGCAGGATCTGTTTCTTTCAATTTTTTTTTGGTCGATTTCCACAGTGCCGTTTAAGTAGTACCAGAGTTGCTGTTCTTTTAAGAACCGGCTCTTTTCCCTGAGCAGACAGAGTCTGCCTTTTTCTATATAACTGGTGGTGAACTCGATTGTACCACTGTCGTCTTCGGGGCCACCTTTTTCGCGTTCGTGTATTTCTATACCAAGCCATACCACCTGGAAATCTTCATGGTTCAAAGCCTTGGGTCGTGTTCGACTGTGCCAGCTTGCCATGAGATGGCCGCTGTTTTTATAGACAAAGGCGGTATACCTTGAGCGCAGAAGTAACTCCGCGCTGGTCGCGCGACCATGGTCCAAAAAAATCGGTTGACAGCACTGCGTAAAGGGCTTGCTGGAACCACACGGACATAACGTATTTTTATTCTTCATATTTTACCCTATAGTACAGGTATGATTAATTTTGCAATCGGCATTTTCCGGCAACTGGACGGGCAAGGGCCGAGACCCATGGGTTGTTTTGCCACCCGCAGGGGCGCAATAAACGGGAGAAGAGAGCAAATATTCCAATTCTGTGGCACTCACTGCGCTGTACCATCGCGAGAAGATATAAATACAATGTATGCATGAAGTGTTCAATGTTAAATCGGTCTAATATTGCAGAAGGACGGGACAGTATCGTGAAACATATACTTATATTGGAGCCGTATTACGGCGGTTCCCATAAATTTTTTTTAAAGGGTTTACAAAAAAATATTCGGGCTGAATATACGGTTTTTTCTCTTCCCGCTCGAAAATGGAAGATGCGCATGCAGCTTTCGGCCCCCTGGTTTATAAAAAAGATAGGGGATCTACCCCCCAGTAAACGTGATTTTGATGTTGTTCTTTGTTCCACATTTGTCGATGTGGCCGTTTTAAAAGCATTACTTGTAAATATTACGGGCTGGGACAGGAAGATACCTATAGTCACATATTTTCACGAAAATCAGTTTATCTACCCGCAGCAAAATGTTGGGGAAAATAACTTTCAGTTTACTTCGATAAATTTTAACAGCGGGATGGCTTCTGACAGGATTGCCTTTAATTCATCTTTTAATTGCGCTTCTTTTTTGGCAGGCTGTCAACGGATTATAAAATCGGCAACCGATATGAAAATGGCAAATGTTGTCGCCCAGTTGGAGGCGAAAAGTTCTGTCATATACCCCGGAATTGATTTTGACGAGTTTAATGGAATTAAAGGTGGGAAAAAAAACGATATTCCGGTAATTGTCTGGAATCACCGTTGGGAGCATGATAAAAATCCCGAGGAATTTTTCAAAGCACTGCTGGAGCTGGAGGCCCTTGGCCATGATTTTCGTTTGATAATTCTCGGCCAGTCATTTAAAAATTATCCAGAATGTTTTACCTGGGCCAGGCAATATTTAAGCCAAAAAATAATCCATTCTGGTTTTGTTGAATCCTATTTGCAATATGTTGCTCTGTTACAACAAGGTGATATTGTTGTCTCCACGGCCCTGCATGAATTTTTTGGTATCGCGATAGTGGAAGCAGTGGGGGCGGGTTGCTACCCGGTTCTGCCAAACAGATTATCCTATCCAGAGCTATTTTCACCCAAATATCTGTATAACGAGGGTGAGCTGGTGGCCATGTTAAGTAATCTGCTTTCAAGCAAGAGTTTTCGACTCAGCAGTCATACAAAAGAAACAATAACGGAAAAGTTCAGCTGGAACTCTTTGCAGGAACAGTATCGGAGTTGGCTGTTTAAAGGTGTCAACGGCTAATGTCTTGCAGGTGGTGTTCTCTGCATTAAATTGTTATTTTTTCATTTTCTGAGCAAAATCCAGCATACGTCGGATTGGTATTTTTGCCTTATCGGCAAGTTCTTTAGGGATAGATATTTCGTTTTCCCCCGTTTTTAGAACCTGGAGCAGACTTTGAAGAGAGTTCATTCCCATCCAGGGACAGTTTGCACAGCTCTGACATGTTCCACCCTCGCCCACGGTCGGGGCCTCAAGAAGAATCTTATTCGGTGCAACCTGACGCATCTTGTTAAAAATACCGACATCGGTCGCAACGATGAATTTATCGTTAGGCAGTGATGAAACCGCATTTATTAAGGCGGTGGTGGAGCCAACCACATCCGCGTGTTCTATTACTGCAGTTGTAGATTCAGGATGAACGAGAACGGCCGCGTCGGGATGAAGTCCCATCATTCTTTCCAGGGCCGTTGCTCGAAATTCTTCATGGACAACACAGGAACCTGGCCAGAAAATCATATCACCACCTGTTAATTTCTGCACATATCTGCCCAGATGTTTATCCGGTGCCCAAAGGATTTTTTCATTTCTATCGGTGAGATGCTTGATTATCGGCAGGGCGATGCCGGAGGTTACCACCCAATCAGAGCGGGCCTTTACCCTGGCACTGGTATTGGCGTAAACAACAACCGTACGATCGGAATATTGTTCACAAAAGGCATTAAACATATCATATGGGCAGCCGTCGTCCAGGGAGCAGCTGGCGTCGAGATCTGGCATCAGAACGGTTTTATCGTTATTGAGGATTTTCGCGGTTTCCCCCATGAACCGAACACCGGCAACGACGATGGTTGCAGCCTGATGTTCTGAACCAAACCGGGCCATTTCCAAACTATCGGCAACGCAACCTCCGGTTTCTTCTGCCAGATCCTGAAGAGCACCATCGGTATAATAATGGGCAACCAGCACGCCGTTTCTCTTTTTTAGTAAATTTTTTATTTCGGTTTTTAATCTATTTAAATCCGACTGTGAGAGTGTTGGCCATTTTGGGTGTGGAGGTACAGAAATAGTAGGAATATCAGGAAGATCAATATTTTTTTGATTATTTATTGTCATGGGTTTACCTGGCTGGTTTATAATTTTGTAGTGGAACCATTCAGCGAAATAGCAAGAAACATCAAAAAAAGCAAGGAATGTAACTGCTGACAGTATTCCTCGCAGTTACGCCGCCCTGCTCTTTTCATGGTGTGGGGTTGGTGCCGTAATAGATTTTTCCAGGGAACGGGTGAGCCTGATAAAATCGGATGTGGACAGGGTTTCCGGTCTGTCGGTGGGTTGCAGGTCGGCTGAGAGTATCGCCTTTTTAGTGTACAACTTATTGGCGGCTTTATCCCTGTTTACGGAATCAAAGAATAGAGCTGCACCGCTAAGGGTGTTGAGAATAGTTTTTCGTCTCTGGTTGAATGTGGTCCTGACGATACGTCTGAAAAGTGAAAAATTGTATTCACCGATATCCCCCAGGGGAGATTTTTTCAGAGTGTGATGAAAATTAATTGTTATTACCTCTGAATCTACTTTTGGTCTTGGATGAAATTCGGATGGTTTCAAAGTCATCTTCCTGGTGACGGCGGCGCAACTGTTGAGGAGAACCGTCGGCACTCCATATACCTTCGATCCCGGTGGCGCTGTTAAACGGTCCGCCACCTCTTTTTGCAACATTATGGTTGCCGAATCTATTAAGGGGGCATTGTCAATTAATTTAATTATGAACAGGTTGGATATTGAGTAGGGGAGGTTGGCTATAATTTTCAGCATGTTGCCGCATTTTTCGGCAATCTCGTTGAAATCAACTTTAAGAATATCCCGGTGGATCAACGTAACATTTGCAGGGAGATCACGTTCTTTCTTGTGGAACTTGACGATACCACTGTCTATTTCGTAGCCATATACATGCCGGGCTGCTGCGGCGAGGGGAATTGTCAATGCCCCTAGTCCTACACCGACTTCGACGATGGTATCCGTATTTTTAATATTTCCGGCACGGACAATGGCTTCAGCGGTTCCCCGGTGGACAAGAAAATTCTGGCCGAATTTTTTCTTGGGAGCAAGGCTGTTGTCTTTAAGGGTATCGTATGTGCATCGTTCGTGTTTAATCATTGTTACCTTGTGGCTGTCCATGGGTCTGGATGGACTTGGGAAAAATCTTTGCTGTCACTTTCAATATGTAGGGCCAATCGCTATGTCCGGTGTTTTTTCATTCTCTTTTTTTCTTTTACATAGTTGAAAAAATTAAATGCTACAAAATAACTGATAACGGCACTGGGTAGAGCAATAATAACACTTCCCACGCCAAGTACTATAAAAGCCTCGTAGCCCATGTCAAAAAGTATTGACAGGGTGTTCTTAAAACTGTCCGAAGAGAGGATAGTATCAAGAACCCTGTGTACCGTTTCAATATTTAATTTATAGGGCGTGACCATGTTACCGATTACCGTGGCAATATAGTAGAGCGGGAATGCGGTGAGGGGGTTACATACGATCCAGCTGGTTATGATACCGGCAAGTGCCGAACTCCTTGTTGCCAGGGCACAGACAATAATAAGTCCGGTATGGAACGGTATTGTAGGGGTGATGCCGATAAAGACGCCGAGCGCTATTCCCAGAGCAAGATCACGGGGGCTCCCTTTAAGCCTTTTCAGACGGATAAAATATAATTTATTTATGCGCCAGAGATTCATAATATATCTATTTGCCTGTAGTTTGCCCTTGAATATACGTCCAGGTCAAGTATGTTTTCGCAGCCGTTACTGCTGGTCTGGTAACCGGCCAGGGCTATCATCGCCGCGTTATCCGTACAAAATTCTTTTTGAGGGATATATAGCAAGAATTTTTTTTCCTGACATCGTTGCTTGAAAAACCGTTGAAGTCTGATGTTGGCGGAAACACCACCACCGAGGATTATTGTTGTAATCCCGTGACGCTCCGCCGCTTTAAGCGTTTTTTCGACAAGGACATCGACCACGGCCTCCTGAAATGAGGCACAGATGTTGCTGACCTCTATTTCGGTACCTTTTTGTTTGCACTGATTCACATGGTTAAGGACTGCGGTCTTTAGTCCGCTGAAGCTGAAGTCCAGAGAGTTGTCACCTAGCCAGGCCCTGGGGAATTTTATAAAACCTGGATCACCCTCTTTGGCTGAGCGGGATATATGGGGGCCACCAGGGTACGGCAGGTTAAGCAGTTTGGCTGTTTTGTCAAAGGCTTCTCCGGCGGCATCGTCACGTGTTCTGCCGAGCAGGTAGTAATCGAAAAAATTTTCCACTAAAAAAATCGATGAACTGCCTCCCGAAACTATCAAGGCTATGTATGGGAATTGAGGCTTTTGTTTGTTTAAAAATACTGAAAATATGTGTCCCGCCATGTGGTTTACACCAACAAAGGGAATTTGTTTTACATGGGAGAGGGTTTTAGCATAGGAAAAACCGACAAGTAGAGAACCTATGAGGCCTGGTCCCTGGGTTGCAGCTATGAGATCAATGTCGTCTAAGGTTATTCCGGCCACGTTCAGTGCCGAGTTAACAACCGGGCATATTGCGCGCAGATGTTGTCTTGATGCCAGTTCGGGTACCACTCCACCAAAGAGACTGTGGATTGAATCCTGGCTGCTAAGGATATTGGCCAGGAGTTTGTCGTCTTTTAAGACGGCGGCTGCGGTATCGTCACAGGAGCTTTCTATTCCCAGGGTGAACATGTTTTTTAAAAAAGTATAATTGTAAAAACAGTATAATTCAGTTTGTACCCAAATTTTGCAATTAACAAGTTCGCAGGTCGCTGATGAGGCGAAACATTGACAGTGCAGATATATGAAACACTTTAAAATGTAGATAAAAATGTAGATTCAGTATGACCATCAATCTCAGATTACGTGGCGTGGGAAAAACTGACCATAAAAATTGCAAAGATAATTCTTTAATAAAAGATAAATAAGTTATTATTATAACAATATAAAATATAGTTTTCCATATTGCGGGTACAAGATTCAGGTTGTAATATTTTAATTGAATAACTACTGTTTTTTAGAGTAAGAAGAAGGCAGTATAAAGATGAAGTTATTGAATGTCAACAACTTCAATTATTTGAATTTTTTGTTATAAAAGCTCTCATATGCTCGATATCATGAATAAATCTCTTCCGCTTGTCGACCAGTATTCCAGAACAATTTCTTACCTGCGTCTTTCATTAACAGATCGTTGTAATCTTAGTTGTATGTATTGTATGCCCAGGACGGATGAAAATAAAGATTCTCACCTAAAAACAGGTAAATTTATTCCCCATAGCGAACTGCTTACCTATGAAGAATTGTTGCGGATCGTCACCCTGGCCGTGGCCATGGGTATGAATAAACTCAGACTCACCGGGGGTGAACCGCTTGTTCGCAAGGGCGTTATGGATTTTATCCATCGGTTATCCGGAATCGATGGCTTGGATGAAATCCGCTTGACGACCAACGGCGTGCTGCTTGCAAAATATTGCAAGAGATTGGCCGCTGAAGGGGTGAAACATATTAATGTTTCATTGGATACCTTGTTGGCCGATAAATTTAAGAAAATTACCGGTAAAGATCTTTTTTCCCAGGTCTGGACGGGTCTTATGCGGGCCAAAGAGTTGGGTTTTTCGGTGAAACTTAATGTTGTGGCAATGAAAGGTATAAACGATGACGAGTTTAGAAATTTTGCCGATCTTGCCCTGGAACAGCCATTTCAGGTACGGTTTATTGAATTTATGCCTGTTGGGGAAAAAAACAGCTGGCAGAGAAACCAGTTTATAAAGGCGGAAGAAATAAAAAAAACCATCGCTGAAGCAGGTGAGTTGACTCCCATAAAAGGGGGGCATGGGGACGGCCCGGCCCGGGTATTTAACCTGGAGTCCAAGGGCGGCAGAAAGGGATCAATTGGTTTTATAAGTCCCATCAGTCACCATTTCTGTGATCGTTGTAACAGGTTGCGACTCACCTCAGAAGGAAAATTGCGATCATGTCTTCTTCACGACCGTGAAAGTGACTTGAAGGATTTGTTGCGGAGCGGCGCAGACGATCAGGCAGTAGTTGCGAGGATACGGGAAACCATCCTTAATAAGCCCCAGGGCCATAATCTTCAAGATGATCTTGATGGCGGGCGGAGATTGTCGTGTGCAGGCAGGATGTCAAGAATCGGGGGTTGAGGTATCACTTTTGGGGTATGATCCAAGCCATTCATAGTAGGAGCATAGCGTTTCCAGCTTTTGGCAGCCGCGCTGTATCTTTTCGTCCTCAATATGACCAATCATATCCAGGAAAAATAAATACTTCCACTGTTTGCCCTTAATCGGTCTGGACTCGATTTTCGCAAGATTGATCTCCTCGTTTGAAAGGGCGGTGAGTATCTCGTTTAATGCGCCGGGGCGATCCGTGAAGCCTATCAACAGGGAGGTTTTATCACTGCCGCTCCTGGAGGGAGATGTCTTTCCTATGATAAGAAAACGGGTGGTGTTGCCTCGGTAATCTTCAATACCCGGTACAACGATTTGCAATTCGTATGTCTTTATTGCAAGAGAGGAGGCAATTGCCCCGATGTTTGGGTTGTTTGCGGCCATTTGAGCGGCCGCACCGGTCGAAAAAACGGGCAGGGTGGGGATGGATGGCAGATGTTTTCTCAACCAGTCTCGACATTGGGCAAGGGGTTGGGAGTGGGAGGCTACGGTCTGAATATCTTTGATATCGCCAGATTTACAAACCAGGTTGTGACTTATCTCTATCTGCGCCTCCCCACAGATTTGTACCCTGTATTTCATAAAACAGTCCAGCGTTGAAAATACCGCCCCTTCGATTGAATTTTCAACGGGTACTATTCCATACTGGGTTCGTCCCTTTTCTATTTCGGCAAAGACATCGTCTATGGTTTCCATTGCCTTATAATCGGCGGAATGGCCAAAATAACTCACGCCCGCCAAATGACTGAAGGTTGCTTCGGGGCCAAGGAACGCCACGGACACATTTCTTTGAGAGAGTCTGCAAGTGGTTATGAGTTCGTGGAAAATCGATTTTAACGCGTTTTTGGGGAATTCATCGTTATTGTCTTTTAAGAGTCTTTCGTATATTTCACGTTCCCGCAGTGGATCCCATTTGGCCCTTTTATCACCATCCTTGAGATGACCGATTTCTTTGGCATATGATAATCTTTTTTTTAGTAATAAAAGTAGGTTGTCATCTATTGAATCAATATTTTTTCGTATTGATAATATTTTGTTGCTGCGATTGTCTTCCATGTCATTCCTTGAAATCTTGACGGTAGAGAAGTTTGTAGTTGACGGATAAGGTTGAAAGCAAATAAGTTAGATCGAAGGAAATGGTCTGTCAAGGCGTAAAACAGAGTGGGCGGCAATGGTCCCGCTCCTCCACTACGCACCGTTTGTTACTATGGGATATTATGAAAAAAGAAAAAATAGAAAAAACCTATGGAGATATCAACGCCAGAATCAAGGCCGGAGAAGCGGTTATTGTAACGGCGGAAGAGATGGTTGATATCGTAAAAAAGGACGGTTCCGAAAAAGCGGCCAGGAGTGTTGATATTGTTACAACGGGTACGTTTTCCCCCATGTGTTCGTCGGGAATGTTCTTTAATTTCGGGCAAATGACTCCAACTATCAAGGCTTCGAAGGTATGGATTAACAAGGTTCCTGCCTATGCGGGACTTGCGGCAGTCGATGGTTATCTGGGGGCAACTGAACCGGCGGAGGATGATCCTTTAAATAAAATTTATCCCGGTGAATTTCTTTACGGAGGAGGGCATGTGATTGAAGATCTGCTCCGGGGCAAGAAATTATTGCTGGAGGCGAAAGCATATGGAACGGATTGTTATGCAGCTCGGAAAATGAAAAAAGAGATAGGCCTGGCTGATCTTTCCCACGCATTGTTGTGTAATCCCAGAAACGGCTATCAAAATTATAATTGTGCCGTAAATTTATCAGACAAGGCGGTCTACACCTATATGGGCATGCTAAAGCCCAAGTGCAGGAATGCCAACTATTGCAGTGCCGGAGAGTTAAGCCCGCTGCTCAATGATCCCCTCTATAAAACAATTGGTGTCGGTACCCGTATCTTTTTAGGAGGCGGTTACGGTTATGTCACCTGGCGCGGTACTCAACACAGTCCGCTTACACAACGCCGTGAAAATGGCGTACCCGTTAAGCCGGCCGGGACGCTGATGGTCCAAGGCGATCTTAAACAGATGGATGCCAGGTGGCTCCGTGGTGTATCTATTTTGGGGTATGGCAATTCACTGGCGGTGGGACTTGGAATACCTATTCCGATATTAAACGAGGAAATGGCCCAATTTACCGGTGTTTCCGATGATGAGATTTATACCCAGGTTATTGATTACGGCCATGATTACACAAACGGTATTGCCAGGAGTTACGGGGAGGTGAGTTATGGAGAACTTAAGTCGGGACAAATAATTGTTAACGGCAAGAAAGTAAAGACTTCGCCTCTTTCCAGCGTGGTTGCGGCAAGGGAAATCGCGGAGATTTTGAAAAAACGTATTTATGATCGAGAGTTTTTCCTGAACCAGCCTGCGGAATTATTACCAGATGGTGCAGGTTGATCTGAATTTTTAATTTAAGTCGGGTAAACTGGGGAAACAGATTGCATGGAAAATGCGTACAACGATCTGCTTAACATTCTAAAAAGGCACAAGAAAATCGGTGTGGCATTTTCAGGTGGAGTGGATTCAACCCTACTGCTTCATGCGGCCCAGGAGGCTGTCGGTGTTGCTAACGTTATTGCTGTTTTTTGTCTATCCACGTTACTTAGTAGCAGGCAAAAAATGAATTGCCGTAATGTTTTATCTGTGAACTTTCCGCATGATACCAGATACATTGAACTTGAGTTGTTTCCGCTTAAATGGCGGGAATTTACTGAAAATAGTAAACTGCGCTGTTATTATTGTAAAAAAAAGATATTTTCCAGTTGTATAAATGCATTGGTGGAGCATGAATGTTTTGTTTTAATGGATGGAAGCCATGTGGACGATCTGGAAAAGGATCGGCCCGGACTCCGTGCAGTCCAAGAACTGGGGGTTGAGACACCTTTAGCGAAAGCCGGTTTTACAAAAATTGATATCCGCAGTGCGGCCAGGTTATCAGCTCTGGTAAACCATGGTTTGCCTTCCAATTCATGTCTGGCCACCAGGATTCAGGAAAATTGTAAAATAGAAGAAAAATTATTACGGAAAATTGAAGCCGCTGAAAATTTTATCGAGAAATTAGGATTTATCGGTTGTCGCGTCAAGCCACGGGATTTTTCCACTGTCGTGGAATTGCAGGTTGATGATTTAAAACGATTCGATGGTCCCATAAGGGATAAGTGTAAGAAATTTTTTTATAAAATTGGTTTTGAATCAAAAGTGTTATCCCTTTGCGGCAGGTAATATTATCTGCGGGTTTCCCCTGATTCCCCATTTGCTGTCCGGGATAGATATATTTAGGCCCGGCATGATTTAAGTTTTTTTAAAAAAAGTTTAAATTGTCATATTTTTATATCATCTAGGTTATACAATGTGGCTCACATTCGCTGCATGAAGAAAGGAAGTTAAAACAATGCTCCCTAACCTTCAATTGCAGACAGCAGACTCTTTTGCACTGTTGCGGGCGGGGTTTTGTACTTATAGATTTGTTGCGGTTTGTGGTGGCTCATCCTTTGTTTTTGTTGAGCGGGTCCATCCGTGCAGTGTTATTAAGTGGATCATATTCGGTGTGTTGTTTGCTGGTATATAATTATTTTTGATTGATAACTATGGAATGATTTCAAGAGGCTAAAAGCAAAAGAGGGGATTATTTACTTGATTCTGATTTATGATTCAATTATGGTGCCTTGTTATGGATCTAAAACCCCGAATACAAAGGGTTGTGTCATTTCGGTTTTGTATCGCTTGAAAATGCGGATATCATTTTTATTGAACTAACGTAGAGAGTTTGAGTAAGGCATCTCCTAAGGGGAAAGGGGGCAACATTTGTTGTTCTGTCAGAATTGAAAAAGAAAGATAAAGCAGGGAGGAATTTATGAACAAGAAGGAACTTATTGAAAGCATCGCTGGTGCAGCTGATATTAGTAAAGCAGCCGCAGAAAAAGCATTGAACGGGACCCTTGCAGCAATAGCTGAAAGCCTTAAAAAGGGTGAAAAAGTGACTCTGGTAGGTTTTGGAACATTTTCTGTGTCCCGGCGAGATGCCCGGCAGGGAAGAAATCCCCAGACAGGGAAGACCATCAACATACCTGCGAAAAATGTAGCGAAATTTAAAGCAGGTAGCAAACTGTCTGAAGCTATCAATTAATCCTTTTCAGCAGATTATTATTTCGTTGTAATTTAATTGATAGAGTGTCTTCAAGGGGCTGTTCCTTTTTTAAAAGGGAATAGCCCCTTTCTGGTATTTATATATGATGAAGCCGTTTTTTTAGATTCTTTGTGCAGGGGAGAAAAGTTTAATGGATGTGGTGTTGCTTGATTATGGCGCAGGAAATGTGCGGAGCGTTAGAAATGCGATTAAGAAACTCGGTTATACGGTAACAGACGCGGAATCTCCGCAGGATATTCTCACAGCCGATAAACTTATATTTCCTGGTGTTGGAAGTTTTGGCATGGTTATGAAAAGCCTGCATAAACGCGGGTTTGTCCAACCGTTAAAAGAACGTATTTCCGAAGATAGACCGTTTTTGGGGATCTGTGTAGCCTTGCAGACATTATTTGCAGGAAGTGAAGAATCTCCAGGGATCGACGGTCTTGGCGTATTAAAAGGTAAGGTTAAGAGATTTACCGATAAAAATTTTGCTGTACCGCAGATAGGCTGGAATAATATCGACTTACAAAAGGATTCAAACCTCTTTACAGATTACCGTAATGAAAAATTGTATTTTGTCCACTCATATTTTGCTCCCGTGTATGAGGAAAATATGGACTGGCTTCTCTCGCTTACCGATTATGGAACAGAATTTGTGTCGGCCGTTCAACATGGCAAGGTTAGCGCATTTCAGTTTCATCCCGAAAAAAGTGGCCGGGTCGGTCTGGGTATCCTGGAAAAATTTCTTAAAACCGATACAAAAAATATCGGAGAAATTCGCAGTAAAAATATTGACGCCTGTAAAACAAAGAGGGATAAGACCGTGTTGGCAAAACGGATTATAGCCTGTCTGGATGTGCGTAGTAACGATAATGGCGACCTCGTTGTGACCAAGGGTGACCAATATGATGTCCGCGATAAAGGAAGGGTTAGAAATTTGGGTAAACCGGTCGAGTTGGCCAAGAGATATTATGAGGAGGGGGCGGATGAGATAACATTTCTCAATATCACCGGATTCCGTGATTTTCCCATGCAGGATCAGCCGATGCTAGAAGTTTTGCAAAAAAGCTCCGAGAATGTTTTTGTACCAATAACCATAGGGGGCGGGATCAGGGAATTTACCGACTCAAACGGTGTTACCTATAGTGCCCTTAATGTTGCTTCCGCCTATTTTCGAGCCGGTGCCGATAAAATATCCATCGGCAGTGACGCGGTTTACGCTGTGGAAGAATATTTAAGGAGCGGTAAAAAGAGCGGTATGAGTTCCATTGAGCAGATCTCTAGGGTATATGGTGCCCAGGCGGTTGTTGTTTCCGTTGATCCTCGCCGCGTTGTCGTACAGTCACCAGATGATACCGATCATGCGACGATTAGGATTTCCTGTGGCGGGGACAAGGGAAAACATTGCTGGTACCAGTGTACGGTCCAGGGTGGAAGGAAATGTAGAGACATTGATGTGGTGCAGCTCGTCAGCGGTTGTGAAGAATTGGGGGCAGGCGAGATATTGTTAAACTGTATTGACAGGGATGGTACCAACAGCGGCTTTGATCTTGACCTTATTCGTCAGGTAAAAAACAGTGTTTCAATACCGGTGATTGCCTCCAGCGGCGCCGGTAACGCTTCTCACTTTGTTGAGGTCTTTGCCAAGACAGATACGGACGCGGCACTTGCCGCTGGAATTTTCCACCGTCGGGAAGTAGCAATTGCGGAAGTTAAAAAGGCGGTGCGGGACAGTGGTACGGCTATACGGTGAGCCCGGCAGAGGGTTTTACACCTTGGTCTTGTCCTTTAGGATATTAAAAAAACGTGAGACTGTTGAGAAATTTTTCTCCTTCATCTTGATATGATTTATATTTTTTTTGTGGAGAATAACGCGTTATTTCCGCGTAGTACATATCAACACCGTTGAGCGGGGCATCGGGATGCATACAGACCAGTCCCCGGTTTGTAACCTTGTTATATCTGTTGGTATTTTTCCCGCCTCTTCCATGGTCTTCATATTTTTGCACGTATCGAACACAAAATGGAGAGAGAAGAGTATATGGTACTAATCTGAAGGTAATATTTTTGATATTTCCTTTTTGCGTATTGATTTTTTTATAGTCGGTGACAAACTGCATGAATTTTCGTTTGTCGAGCATCTGCGGCTGCAGGTGTATTTCGGTGGCTTTTGTGTATATTACATGTGTTGCCAGGTCTGTTTTTTTTAGATAGTAGAGACTCTTTTTATTTAATTTTTCATACCAGCCGATTCCAGACGGGGGCGTAATTGAAAAGCCAAAACTGTTTGTTCGTTTTCCGTGATTGTTTACAAGGAAATAATGATTGGTGTACACTGATCCGCAGGAGCAGAGGAGAACAACGAGGAAAAGTGGTATAATATTTTTTATATCACGTGGTTGCATAAATCAGGTTTTCACCGATGGCCGTAACGGTCAATTGACTGTTAACAGCGGATACCGTTTGTATAAATTAAGGTAAGCCTGTTTTTTATTTAAATCTTGCGCTCCTGCGGCGATAGATAATCTAACGCAGACAAGCTGCAAGTAAGTGCCTTGTTTCTGTTATGAACCCGTTATGTTGAAAATCACCTTTATTATTTTGTTTTTCTTTACAGGTTTTATGGAGTAAGGCATTAAAAGGCCTGTTTCTCGTTACCAACCATATCTGTATCGTCAATTAATATACAGGCTTCATTGATATTTTCATAGCCGGTGGACAGCGCAGATGCCGAATTTGTTGATTGTAAGATTATGGTAATAACAAACAATGTTGTCAAGTAGTTATATAGCCCATGATCTTGCAGGATCCGGGAATGTAATCGCCCTTCGCCCACGATGAATGTAATCAAAAAAATTGTAATTGGCCAGAGTAATCGACAATGAGTATTTTTACGCCCGGAAAAAAGAGAAGAATTATTTTCACTGTTTTTTTTCTCTTTTTCACGGTACTGGCAGTTAACATCGCCTCGGTTTTAACCTATAGAAATGGTATAGAACAACTTAAAAAACAGGGCAATGTCCGCCTGGAGCTCTATATAAACTATCTGCAGGGAGTTTTGGGTAAATATGAGAGTTTGCCTGAACTGCTGGCAATAGATGATAATCTTGTTAAGGCGTTACTAAATCCCCAAGAAAAAAAAAGAATAGAAACCCTAAACAGGTATCTTGAGACCATTAATAAGGTAAGTGATACCCTTGATACCTATTTAATGAATAAAGACGGTTTGACTATAGCCGCCAGCAACTGGAACGAGAGTCATCCTTTTATCGGTAGAAATTTTAACTACAGGCCGTATTTTAAAGAAGCCATGAAGGGAAAACTCGGTAGATATTTTGCCCTAGGCACCACATCTTCCAAACGAGGTTATTATTTTGCCTACCCGGTACGGAAAGGTAAAACAATTCTGGGCGCAGTGGCAATAAAAATTAATATCGATTTGGTTGAACAGAAATGGGCGGATCGTGATCAAAATTTTCTGGTATCCGATCCCGATGGTGTTATTTTTATAACAACAAATCCTCAATGGCGCTATAAAACATTACGACCACTGGACAAACACACTCTGGAAATGATATCAGAGAGCAGAAGATACCCCGAAGCCGTGCTCCTACCCCTAAGCGATGGTGTGGTCGATAGTTCCGGCAAGACACAGATCATATTGGTGGGTAAACGGGGAACGGATGAGTGTGTGAAGGTTTTGAAGCAGTCTCAGTTTATGCCCCATGCCGGTTGGAATGTTCATATTTTTTCTGAAATAAAAGTTATCAAAAAAAGAATTATTCTGGTCGATATCCTTGTCGGGATAGGATTACTACTGACTTTCTTTTTTGCTTTGATGCTGGATCAACGTCAACAGCGTCTGGCGGAAATAAAAAGATTAGAGAGGGATGCGCAGAAGGGACTACAGGAAGCAAATGAACAGTTGGAGTCCAGGGTACGTGATAGAACCCAGAAATTGACCACAATAAATAAATTATTAAGAAAAGAAATTATCGATCGTAAAGAGACGGAAATAGTATTGAAACGGACCAGAAAAGAGTTGATACATGCCGCAAAACTTGCGGCACTGGGCCAGATGTCGGCCGGTATAAATCATGAGCTGAATCAGCCCCTGGCCGCGATCAGAAGTTATACGGATAACGGTAAACAATTTTTAAAGATGGGTCGCCGGGAAGAGGCACTGTGGAACTTGGAACAGATTGGTGAATTAACTGAAAGAATGGCGCAAATAGGTATTCAGTTAAAATTATTTTCTAAAAAATCAAGCGGACAAATTACCACGGTACCATTTCATGCAATAATTGATGGTGCCCTGGAGATATTAAAACCGAGTATAAAAAAGGGAGGTATAAAGATTGAAGTCAGTATATCACCCGAAAATATTGAAGTAAAAGCAAACCATGTCCTTCTGCAGCAGGTTCTTGTCAACCTCTTGGCAAATGCGATACAGGCTCTGGAATCCCAGGAAGAAAAGATTATTAAAGTGAACTGTTCATCATTGCATGATCTGGCAATTATCAGCGTAAAGGATAATGGCCCGGGTGTTTTGGCAAGTCATAAGAATGAAATTTTCGAACCATTTTTTACCACCAAAAAATCAGGGCAGGGCCTGGGCTTGGGTCTTACCATAAGTGATCGGATTGTAAGGGGTTTTGGCGGGAAAATCAGGCTGGTGACTGCCACGGAGGGGGCCCATTTTGAATTTTCATTAAAAAAGGTATAACGTAACGATATGGCAGGTCAAAACAGGGTTTTATTTATAGATGACGAAAAGCATATCAGGCTGGCAAATAAACAGACGCTGGAGCTGGCAGACCTTGATGTGATCTGCGTGGATTGTGCGGAAAGAGGTCTGGAATATATTGATCGTGTCTGGCCGGGTATCGTTGTTTGCGATATACGCCTTCCGAAGATGGATGGGTTGCAGTTTCTCCACAAGGTGAACTCTATTGATGTTGATCTGCCGGTTATCCTTATTACCGGCCACGGTGATATCTCCATTGCCGTAAAGGCAATGCGAGATGGGGCATATGATTTTATAGAAAAACCATATTCGGCAGAAAGACTAGTAAAAACAGTATTGCGTGGTCTTGAAAAAAGAACGCTTACCTTGGAAAACCGTAATCTTCGCAGGGAACTTGAACTGCACAGTGCCCCCGGGCCGAGGATCATCGGTCGCACCCCTTCGATGGAAAACTTACGGTCGACCATTGCCCAGGTTGCGGATACGGGAGCGGATATTCTGATACTCGGAGAGACAGGGACGGGTAAAGAGCTTGTAGCCCGTGCCCTCCACGAAAACAGCAGGCGCAGGTCAAAAAATTTTGTGGCTATTAATTGCGGTGCTGTTTCCGAATCAATTATGGAAAGTGAACTCTTCGGTCATGAAGAGGGGGCTTTTACAGACGCAAAATCGATGAGAGTCGGTAAATTTGAACATGCCAACGGCGGCACACTGTTCCTCGACGAGATTGAATCTATGCCTATGAGGGTGCAGATTAATTTATTAAGGGTACTCCAGGAACGATCCCTTGAACGGCTCGGCTCCAATACCCAGATTATTGTAGACCTTAGAATTGTTGCAGCTTCAAAAATTGATCTGTTCGAAGCATCTGAGGCGGGAATTTTTCGTAAGGATTTATATTACAGGCTAAATGTGGTCACTTTAAAAATTCCTCCCTTGCGGGAGAGAAGAGAAGATATCCCGCTCTTGTTCCATCATTTCCTGCTTGTAGCCTGTCATAGATATCAACAGGAAGTTCCCACTCCAAGTCATGGCCAGATGAATGCCCTGCTGGCCCATTCCTGGCCGGGCAATGTCAGAGAATTGAGAAATTTTTCAGAACGTTATGTCCTGCTGGGCGAACAATTTTCGTGGTCCCTTGAAAAGATGTTGGCAAAGGAGGGAGAAAATCATAGTCAGTCCCTTTCTCAACAGGTTGAATGTTTTGAAAAAAGTTTAATTGAACAGTCACTTGCTTCATCGAAGGGGAGTATTAAAACCGTCATGGAAGATCTGGTTATTCCCAGAAAGACGCTCTATGACAAAATGCGCAAATATCAGTTGAATAAAGGTGATTATAAATAGTCCTTGAATGGTTTCTGATCTAACAAATTGGCGGAAATCCGCCGATTTGTTGAGAATAATTTCTTTTCTTCCCATGCCAACCACTTGTTTTTATAATTTATTTACTGCATATATGTTCCGCAAGAGCCATTTGAGCAATAGTAGGCGGGTTTCCGCCTACTATTGCCTATATTAGAGACTGCAGAATATGAGAACAAAAAACATTCATAAAATTTGTAAGGGGAATTAACCGGTTCTTGGCATGTAACATAATAATTTGACAGTATAAAGAATATTTCATTATTGTTTAGTCCCGAGGTTTTGCCATCATATGATTTTCTGTGTGGTCTGATACTTGCATAATTTATTACGGACGATTTGTTTCGGGTAGTTGTTTTACCCGCGTATAGGTGCTGGTTTTACCAGATTTTTATTCTACAATTGGAGGAATAGCGTATGTTGAAAAAGATTACCACACTTGTTGCAACCGCTGCAGTGTCCGCAATGTTGATTACCGGCAGTGCTCTTGCCGGGGGACCGGTCGTAATTAAATTTTCCCATGTTGTTGCGGAGAATACCCCCAAAGGACAAATGGCAAATAAATTTAAAGACCTGGTTGCTGAGCGTCTTGCCGGCAAGTACGTCGTTGAGGTTTTTCCAAACTCGCAATTATTTGGTGATAACAAGGTGCTTGAAGCCATGCTTCTCGGTGATGTACAGATGGGGGCTCCTGCCCTGTCAAAATTCAGCCGTTATACCAAGCGACTGCAAATTTTTGACCTGCCATTTCTCTTTAAGGATATGGCTGCTGTTGAGAAGTTTCAAAAGAGCAGTAATGGTTTGGAGTTATTGACCAGCCTTAAAAAGAAAGGTCTGGTTGGGCTTGGTTATCTCCATAACGGTATGAAACAGTTGTCTTCCAGTAAACCATTGAAAGTTCCGGCTGATGCCCATGGCCTGAAATTCCGTATTATGTCTTCGGACGTTTTGGCGGCGCAGTTTCACGCGGTAAAAGCAACTCCGCTGAAAAAACCATTTTCAGAGGTATTTACTTTATTGCAGACTAAAGCGATTGACGGCCAAGAAAACACATGGTCCAATATTTATTCCAAGAAGTTTTTTGAAGTTCAACCATATATTACCGAATCAAATCATGGATTGCTTGACTATATGGTCGTAACTTCAGCAGAATTCTGGATGAGTGTACCCGATGCCGATCGGGCTATCCTTAAAAAATCACTCGATGAAGCCATCGCCTTTGGTAACAAGGTAGCCGCCAAGAAATCCCAGGATGACCGTCAGAAGATTATCGATTCCAAACGAACCGAGATCATTCAACTGACAGCTGCTGAAAGAAGCCAGTGGGTTGAAGCAATGAAACCTGTCTGGGTTGAATTTGAAAAAGAGATTGGCAAAGATATGATTGATGCTGCGTATAAATCCAATATGTAGTCACTGTTGGTGGGATTCCGGCAAAACTGGATCCCACCACTATTTATAAGTCCGATCCCACCGTAATTTGTCCATGCGTGTTTTGTTTTTTACCACAGAGGATGGGTGCGGAGTTTTACGATGTTGTCAAATTTATTCAGTCTGTAAGAGGTACACTATGTTTTTGCGTATCATAAATCGTGCAGAAGAAGCTATTATTTGTCTTTTACTCGTTACCACAACATTGCTGGTCTTTATTGATGTGGTTATGCGTTTTGGTTTTAACAGCGGCTTTATGTGGTCCCAGGAACTTACACTGCACATGTCTGCCTGGATGGTACTATTCGGTGCCTCTTATGGCCTGAAAGTCGGCTCGCATATCGGTATGGATGCATTTGTGAAGTTGTTTCCCTCTATTGGTCGAAGGATTTTGTCGGCAATTGCAGCCATACTTGCACTTATCTATTGCGGGTTGATTTTTTACGGTAGTTTTGTCTATCTCCAAAAAATATATAAGATCAGGATCGAATTGGAAGATTTACCTATTCCCGCCTGGATAGCCCATAGTTTGCTCCTCTTCGGCTTTATGTTTCTTATTATACGTTTGTTGATAATTCTCTGGGATATTATCACCGGCAAGGCCGAGGGATTTAAACATGCGGACGAAGCAAAGGATAGTATGGAACTGGCAGAAGAAATTATCCAAGGGGAGGAAAAATCATGACAACCGCCGCATTATTTATACTTCTCTTTGGCTGTATGCTGTTAGGGATGCCCATCGCTCTTGCCCTGGGCCT
>CAZQOD010000011.1:0-9030 GCA_964594945.1 uncultured Desulfopila sp. | reverse complement strand
TGGGCCTTTCCAGTATTGGCACTATTCTTATGTTTTCCCACGACTCGCTTGCTTCCATTGCCTTGAAATTGTTCGAGTCGTTATCAGAACATTATACGTTGCTGGCAATTCCCTTTTTTATTCTATCCTCAACTTTTTTGTCAACCGGCGGAGTGGCGAAAAGGATAATTCGTTTTGCTCTTAGTTTAGTCGGCCATATTCGTGGCGGTATTGCCATGGCATCGGTTATAGCTTGTATGATTTTTGCGGCTGTATCCGGTTCATCCCCCGCAACCGTTGCGGCCATCGGATCAATTGTAATTGTCGGCATGGTACAGGCAGGTTATCCGGAAAGAATCGCAGCGGGAATAATCGGTAATGCCGGAACCCTCGGTATCCTTATTCCGCCGTCGATTGTTATGCTTGTATATGCGGCGGCCACGGAAGTGTCCGCGGCGCGTATGTTTATGGCTGGGTTTATTCCGGGCATTATGATGGGCTTGATGCTGATGCTGGTTATCTATATAGTAGCCCGAGTAAAAAATATTCCAAGCCAACCCTGGGCCGGGTTTCACGAGGTACTCGTATCCGGTATCAGTGCAACCGGAGGTTTGATGTTGATCTTTATCGTCCTCGGTTCCATTTACGGAGGTGTTGCAAGCCCGACCGAGGCCGCCGCTGTTTCAGCAGTTTACGCCTTTGCTGTTGCCGTCTGGGGTTATAGGGATATGGGCCCCTTGAAGAGGGTACCTTGGAAAATAGAGGGGGAATCTTTTGTCGGTACACTGGTACGAAACAGCAGGGAAATCATTTTGTCTCTTCCCAAGATCATTACTGATAAAGAGATAAATAAGGTGGTGTTGGATGCTTCAAAAGTTTCTATTATGCTGCTGTTTATCATTGCCAACGCCATGCTCTTTGCCCATGTCCTGACAACTGAACGAATACCCCATCATATAGCTGAACTAATCGTCAGCTGGGGCTTGTCACCCTGGATGTTCCTTCTCGTGGTTAATATACTCTTGCTTATTGCCGGCAATTTCATGGAGCCGTCCGCTATTTTACTGATTATGGCTCCGATATTGTTTCCCATAGCTGTTAAATTAGGTATTAATCCAATACATCTCGGCATTATTATGGTCGTTAATATGGAGATTGGTATGTTAACGCCGCCGGTTGGGTTGAATCTCTTTGTTATATCCGGTGTTACCGGGCATAGTATCGGTTGGGCCATAAGGGCCTGCGTTCCCTGGCTCCTGGTCTTGCTTACTTTTCTCGGAATCATTACTTATATTCCCCAGGTTTCCTTATATTTGCCTGAATTATTAGATAAAATGAGAGGGTTTTAATTGGCGCTGTTTTTTCTCGGAAAAGGCTGATAGCCGTAGATTGCGGTGGTAAAGGAGAGGTAGATGAAAAATTATCCTGAAATTTCCAAGTTGGTATATGCAACTGATCTGGGGCGTCAGACTCGACCTGTTTTCAGACACGCCCTGGCAATGGCAAAACAATACGATGCAAAAATAATTATGTTGCATGTTGTCGAGCCCATGAGTGAAAGTGCAAAATCAGTTATTAATAGTTATCTGCCCAGTGAATTCACAGAGGACATGCAAAAGGAGACGATGGGAAAACTCCTGGCAAAAATGAAGAGTAGATTGGAAGTTTTTTATGCTGATGAATGTGAAAATAATGTGGAAAAATCACTGGTAACCGGAATTCTTGTTGTGGCAGGAAAACCCAGTGAAGAAATTTTAAGGGTTGTGGAAGAGGAAAAAGCAGATATGATTGTTATGGGTAAATCAACCAGAAAAGTTAGAGGTATCAGGGTAATGGGTTCCAGCGCCCGCAGAGTGAGCAGGATATCAAATGTACCGGTGCTTATTGTACCCAATTATTAACCGGTATTTATTGTAGTTATCCGTTTTGGTATAATTCTTTGTTGCTCGGAAATTTTTTTTTCGATAAGCGAGACATCAAGAGAAAATTGATCAGAAAGATAAACAATGGTTGATAGTAATTTCGATGTGGTTCTTGCCGCGCCCAGGGGTTTTTGTGCAGGTGTTGAAAGGGCGATTGAGACCGTCAATCTGAGTTTGGCTAAGTTTGGTGCACCGGTTTATGTTCTACACGAAATTGTTCATAATAAACATGTACTAATGGAGCTTGAAGAGCTGGGGGCTGTTTTTGTAGAACAGTTGGCTGATATTCCCACCGGTGAGATATGTATTTTCAGCGCCCATGGGGTCTCTCTCCAGATTGAGCGTCAGGCCCGTAAACTCGGTCTACGAACCATTGATGCAACTTGCCCACTGGTTGGAAGTGTCCACAGAATGGTGGAAAAATACCATAGTCTCGGTTTTGATGTTATTATTATCGGTCACCATAAACATCCCGAGGTAGAAGGAACCGCGGGTAGGGTGTCCGGGGGTAGGGTTCATATTGTCGCCGATGCGGAAGAAGCTGCAACGATCTCGGTTAAAGATAATAGCAAAACCGCCTATGTGACGCAGACAACTTTGAGTAGATATGATGTCGTCGATATTATTGATGTGTTGAAGGATCGATTTCCGAATATTCGCGGTCCGAAATCCAATATCTGTTTTGCAACCCAGAACAGGCAAGACGCTGCGCGCAGCCTGGTTGAAAAAGCGGATATACTTTTTGTTGTTGGCTCGAAAAACAGCTCTAATTCAAATAGATTAAAAGAGGTGGCAATTAAGTACGGCGTTGAAGCGCATCTGATTGATGATTACCATGATATTGATCCGCAGTGGCTTTTACAAAAAAAAATAGTGGGTATTACCGCCGGGGCTTCCGCTCCGGAGAGACTGGTGGCTGATGTTATAAGGTGGCTGAAGGAACATGGCGCCGCAACCGTTACCAGCATGGAAGGCATCAAGGAGAAGATACACTTCAAACCCGCCACCTGAACCTTACAAAATTCAAGTACTACCTTTTCCCCACCCCTTTTTCCGACGAAGATTTGCAGATTGGTTCAAGCGGGACTAAAATAGTTTACTGAATCTGTTCATTGCCTCTTTGACATTTTCACTACTGTTGAAGGCGGAAAACCTTATATAACCGTCTCCGCACTTTCCAAAACCGGTTCCGGGGGTACAGACAACGCCGGTTTTGTTCAGCAACATATCAAAAAATTTCCAGGAGTCCATCCCGCCGTTAACCCAGATATAGGGTGAGTTTTTTCCACCAACATAGCTGTAACCCAATTTATCCATTGTTTTGCATATGAGTCCGGCATTGTTCATATAATAATCCACCAGTTCTCGACACTGGACTTTTCCTCCATCGCTGTAAACGGATGCAGCTGCTCGCTGCACGGGGTAGGAAACACCGTTAAATTTTGTGCTATGCCTACGCCCCCACAATTCATGGATAAAATGTTTATCGCCGTTCCTGTCAAAGGCACGACAAGCCTTTGGAACTACTGTATAGGCGCAACGAGTTCCAGTGAAACCCGCGCTTTTTGAAAAACTCCGAAACTCAACGGCAACTTCTGTTGCCCCTTCGATTTCATATATTGATTTGGGTAATGTCTTGTCTGAGATAAATGCTTCATAGGCTGCGTCAAAAAGAATCAGGGCTTTTTCTTCTCTGGCGTAGTCCACCCATTTTTTCAGTTCTGTTTTTGAGATTGTTGATCCGGTCGGGTTGTTGGGGAAACAGAGATAAATTAAATCGACTTTTTCTTTTGGTAAATCCGGTACGAAATTATTATCGGCGACGGCATCAAGATAGATAATTCCCTGGTATCTCCCTTTTGCAAAGGTGCCGGAACGTCCGGCCATAACATTGGTATCAAGATATACGGGGTAAACCGGGTCGGGCAGGGCGATTATAATGTCCGTTGCAAACAGTTCCTGAAAATTAGACGTGTCACATTTTGCCCCATCACTGATAAATATTTCGTCTGCGGAAATATCTGCGCCACGATCCTGGAAATCATTTTTTGCAATAGCACTCCTGAGAAACTCATATCCTTGCTCCGGTCCATATCCTCGAAAAGTTGCGTCATTGCCCATTTCGTCAACTGCGCTATGAAAAGCTGATATTGCAGAGGGTGTTAAACCCCTGGTTACATCGGCTATGCCGAGTTTAATTATATCTCGCTCGGGGTTATTCGTTTGAAAATCTGCAACACGTTTTGCAATATCGGAAAAGAGATAGGAGGCCTGGAGTTTTAGGTAATGCTCGTTTATAGCAATCATCAAATGTTTCTCTATTGTGTTATGGGAAAAAAATAGTAAGGTGAACTGCGGCCGGGAATTATTTGGGCCGACGCATGGTCTGTTGCAAAGGATTATCATGGAACGATAATAACTGTCAACAGGCAACTCGTTTATATCTTGAATTAATAATAATACAATGTCACTAACTTAGGGTTTGAGCATTGTTCGTTGTGGCTGTGGTCTGAGAATTTGGTCCAGCCATGCTGGTTACTATGTTGCCAGCAGAATAAGATAATGTTGTGCTTACTCCTTTTGTGAACAATTTTTTCTCATATTTTAATACCTTTAAATAAACATATTTTAAGCATTATGTGAAAATGTCGAAGGGTAGACCGGTTATCCCGCAGGCTAAGCTTTTAATTTTATAAATCAGACACAGGATCAAATTATTATGACAATTGAGAAACCAACACTTATCCATCGTCATCAATATACCGAACCTTTGTTCTATGTTGACAGTGTTGATCTTATTTTTCAACTCCAAGACAAGGAGACCGTTGTTTTCTCAACCATGCGATGTAGACTTAATCAGCGGGATAAAAAAGGTGGAAGAGATATTTTATTAAACGGGGAAGAACTGCAGTTAAAGTCTATTAAACTAGACGGCAGGGTCCTGACAAAGGAAGATTATTTAATTGATAATAAGGGGTTGACCATATTCTCCGTGCCGACGACTTTTACCCTGGATATTGAAACGATTATTTTCCCATCCCGGAACAGTTCCCTGCAGGGGTTATATCAATCAAACAATATCTATTGCAGCCAGTGTGAAGCGGAGGGTTTTCGAAAAATAACTTATTATCCGGACAGACCGGATGTGTTGGCAAAATTCACCACCAGGATTGAAGCTAATAAAGCACTTTATCCGGTGTTGCTGTCAAACGGTAATCCGGTGGAAAGTGGTGATATGGATAATGGGGTTCACTACGCTGTCTGGCATGATCCCTTTCCAAAGCCATGTTATCTGTTTGCACTGGTGGCTGGTGATCTCAGTTGTATTGAAGATATTTTCCGGACAAAATCGGGTAAAAAAGTCGATTTACATATCTTTGTTGAAAAACAGAATAAAACTAAATGCGAACATGCCATGTCGTCCCTTAAGAAAGCGATGGCCTGGGATGAAAAGCGGTTTGGTCTTGAATATGATCTCGATATTTATATGATAGTCGCTGTTGACGATTTTAATATGGGAGCCATGGAAAATAAGGGCTTGAATATATTTAATTCTAAATATGTTCTTTCCTCTCAGGAGTCGGCAACAGACCAGGATTATCTCGGTATTGAATCGGTGATAGCACACGAGTATTTCCATAACTGGACGGGGAACAGGGTAACGTGCAGGGACTGGTTTCAACTTAGTCTAAAGGAGGGATTGACGGTTTTTAGAGACCAGGAATTTTCTGCGGATATGCAGTCCCGGAGCGTTCAAAGAATTGACGATGTTCGGGTCTTGAAAAATTTTCAATTTAGAGAGGATAGCGGTCCCACCGCCCATCCGATTCGACCGGACGCTTATTTTGAAATTAATAATTTTTATACTTCCACGGTCTATAATAAAGGTGCGGAAGTTATCCGTATGATCCATACCTTGCTAGGCGAACAAAAATTCCGTAAGGGAATGGATCTCTACTTTAAGCGCCATGACGGTCAGGCTGTAACCTGCGATGATTTTGTGGCGGCGATGGCCTCTGCATCCGGTATTGACCTCGATCGGTTTACTAATTGGTACAGTCAGGCGGGTACACCACGACTTGAAGTGGAGGGTAAATGGCTGGAAGAAAAAAGCAGCTACCATCTTTTGGTGCGTCAGAGTTGTCCCGATACTCCGGGGCAGAGTGATAAAAAACCTTTTCATATGCCCCTTGCCGTTGGATTATTAAACGATCGGGGTGAAGATTTTCTAGGTGACGGGAACGGTACCACATTGATTCTTGAACTAAAGGAAAGAGAACAGCTGTTCATTTTTGACAATATTTCCACACAGCCGGTTTTATCTTTTTTAAGGGATTTTTCCGCACCCGTAAAGGTTAATAATTTTCAGTCGGAAGAAGATCTCTCCTTTTTAATCCGCCATGATTCAAATCTATATAACCGCTGGGATGCCTTTACGCAATTGGCCGCCACTTCTATTTTACAGGTGGCGCAGGATTTAAAAGAACGTTTATCACTCTCCATTTCAAAGGGATTGTTGCAGGGTGTGACCCATTTATTGGGTGGGCGGATGGATGATGCTGCCTTTTATGCATTGATGCTGAATTTACCCACTGAAACAAGACTTGCCCTTGATATGGATGTAATTGATCCGGATGCACTCCACCGTTCAAGACAAATTGTGAAGAGGGAATTGGCCGGTCAGAACAGGGAACAGTGGTTGGAGTTATACAAGAAAAACGGCGCGGCAGGTGATGAATATTCTCTTTCCCACAAAGCTATGGGTAAGAGAGCATTAAGAAATCTTGCCCTTAACTATTTGATGGCTCTTGATCCTCTGCCCGATGAAATAATCAGCCTCTGTTATGACCACTATCAATATTCAACAAATATGACGGATACAATCGCAGCATTATCAAATATTATTAATACCGAAAATGACGATGTGAAAGAGAGATGTTTTTCACATTTTTATAAGAAGTGGTTCAACGATCCGCTTGTTATGGACAAGTGGTTTTCTCTACAGGCAATGTCCCATCTCGAAAATACACTAGATAGGGTCAGGGCTCTTATGGGCGACAAACTTTTTAACCTGGAAAATCCTAATAAAGTTAGGGCATTGATTGGATCTTTTGCGGCGGCAAACCACGTTTGTTTCCATCAAAAGAGCGGAGAG
Organism: uncultured Desulfopila sp.; assembly: GCA_964594945.1. Lineage (GTDB taxonomy): Bacteria > Desulfobacterota > Desulfobulbia > Desulfobulbales > Desulfocapsaceae > Desulforhopalus_A. Next base: position 1,974 of record CAZQOD010000011.1, on the reverse strand, counting down.
GGGTATGAATTTTTAGCCGATATTATTATTACCTTGGACACCATCAATCCCCAGGTAGCATCACGCTTGGTAATGCCTTTGATTAACTGGAGGCGATATGATGCATCCCGGCAACTATTGATGCAAAAGCAGCTGAATCGGATAGGCAGTCGGCATGGTTTATCGAGGGACGTTTTTGAAATTGTCAGTAAAAGTTTGGAGTCTGAGGATAAACCTGGCTTGCCCGGTGGTGACTGAAGGGGGCTTTGGTCTGAACGGGAGTCTGTCTACCTCGGGGGACTATTTACGTTTATGGCAGAAAAGGCAGCGATATTTGGGGGGATGATCTTTGGCCAGGGGTGCTTCTTTACCATCTTCGTGACAATCGCCACAGAATTTTTCAGCCTCTTTTTTACTTTTTATCGTGTAAAAACGTTGGTGGTTGTCATCGTGGGGCAGGAAAGAAGTTGTCTCCTCGGGTGCGTTGTAAAGAAAGAATAAAAGTCCGCCGCAAACGGCTATAAAAAGTGTGTTCATGATGGAAATTTTATATCTGCTGAAAATTTTCATGTCTTTTTCTCTGGGTGATTTAGATCTAACGTGACATTTCCACTGCACTAAATGGAATGATTTTCATTCTTAATGCCGCAGAAACTGATTCGGACAGCAGGGTGGCGACAATGTTGTTTTTACCGGCAAAAGATACCAGTTTCTTATGTAAGGCGTTATTTTTGATAATACGGTTGAACTCTTCAGAAACAAAATTTAAATTGCTTAGTATTCGACCTATTGTTTCCCCGGATACTATTGCTGAATAAATACCTTCACCTGTCAGACCGGAGGCGAGACCAGAGGCGTCCCCGGCGAGAAAAATATTATCAAAACGATATCCACGAAAGTCATAGTTTATCAGTTCGGCACTTGCTTTTTGGTTGTCAAGAGAAATACCGATCTTGGTTGCAAGACGGTGCAAATTTTTATCTAATGTACTTGCCTTAAGAACTCCCCTGCTGACATATGCACCCACGGATATGCTGTTTTTATGTGGGAAGACCCATCCGTAGCCACTGCCGAAAAGGTGAGGCAGGAGATGCCACTGCATATCTTTAAAGTTACCCTCTAGTTGATAATTTATGCCTATACCTGCACTTGTTACGGGTATTTTAAGGAATCTTCGTACCATGGAAGAAGAGCCGTCGGCGCCAACCAGGTATTTAAAAGTTACTTTTTTCGTTTTTCTATTCTTTTTGTCAAAATAATATAAGCTTTTGCTACCATCTATCTTGACTACACGGCAGCCATTCATGATTTCGGCGCCGACTGAAACTGCCTCTTTTGCCATATACTCCCCTAATTTTATTCTGTTTACGGTTGCGATGATTGGGGTGGGGGATAGCACGGTGGTTTTTTGAAACCTGGTGAAAATATGTTGTTGAGGAAACGATCTTTCATGGAGACTCTTTGGAATTCTTTTAATAAGACCATTCCAGGTGATACCGCCGCCGCAAACTTTTTTGCCGATGAGTTGGCGGCGTTCAAAAACAAGTGTGCTTAAACCGCGGGCGGCGGTCTGTTTCGCGCAGGCAAGACCCGCCGGTCCCGCTCCGACAATTATTACGTCATATGACATAACGGTAAAACAAAAACCCGCCGGGAGCCCATGGAGGGCCCGGCGGGTTTTCTATTTTCGGTGCTAGGGTGAAATTTACTATCATTATTCTCCGGAGAGCATGGCGAAAAGATATTCCCTGTTCAACCTGGCGATATTACGGATGGAAATACCCTTTGGACAGACGGCTTCGCACTCTTTTGCATTGGTACAGTTACCAAATCCTTCACTGTCCATGGTACTAACCATGTCCATGGCCCGCTGCTTACGTTCGGCATGTCCCTGGGGGAGCAGAGCCAGTTGCGATACCTTGGCGCTGGTGAAGAGCATGGCCGCGCCATTGGGGCAACTGGCCACACAGGCACCACAACCAATACATGCTGCAG
>CAZQOD010000010.1:0-39325 GCA_964594945.1 uncultured Desulfopila sp. | reverse complement strand
TACTCCTCCGTTCGGATTCAACGCATATCCAAAGTCATTGTGGCGGCCTTTAACTTTAACTCTCCTTAAGGTTCAGCCCTTCACCATGTCCAAGGCATTACCCTTGGTATTTGGCTACTATGGCTTCTGTCTGTTTTTCAAAAGGCCGTGGCCTGTGCGTGAAGGATATGTGCCACAGCAACTGGGTTTATAAACAATTACGCAATTTCCGGGCAGGTATTGAATCCGGTATATCCTGGTTGAAGCGCAGCCTTGGCCTTGACCGGTGTCTCTGGAAAGGATTTGAATCGTTCAAGAGCTATGTGTGGGCATCCATCGTATCGGCCAACCTGCTGACCATTGTTCGGCATCAGCTGGCCTGCCTGACCACCAAGATGAGAACTGATATTAAAATAGCAATATTTCTCAATTTGTTCGGTTCCGAAAACAGCCATTTATGGACAGGCACTATCTATCCGAGGAATGATTCCTATCCAGTGGCTGAGAACATTTCGGTGGTTTCACTTACCGACAACCGTTACTGAGGCTGGAACAATTTTTTTGAGGAAATAAGCCTGTTAAGCATTTTCAAAAAGGCTCGCCCCCTATCTCTCCAAGCTGAAGCTCCCCTTTTATAACTGCATGTTTGTCCCGTAATATCACCAATATAAGCAAAATGTAAGCTGCATAGTCCTGTTTACGTTTTGATTTTTTTCTGTAATCAAAACACCTCCTGTTACTTTGGGGTGAGCTGGGTGTCAAAGCACCATCTTTTACACAGTAAAACCATCTCATAGTAATAATATTGCACACCATAAGGTTTCCCTTAACATCCATTTTGGCAACTTCTTTGACAAATTGTATGTCATTTCGTAAAATGGTTTTCCAAATCAGCATCAAATCAACAGAGAACATGTCATGGAAATAAACTATCTCTTTAAGCTGGATCAGTTAACCATGCTGGTTACTCCAACTTTGAAGAAGATCCACTTTTGCACGTTTTTTTCTCCAGTCGACTGGTTCCGGAAAAAGTCAATAACCACCGCACCAGTAAAAGCGGTGGCTTTAATTTGTGAACCGCCCACAAAAGCGGTATATTGAAAAGATCCACTGACCACCATTTGCTGGTCGCCTGTTTAAATAAACTCATTTGCTCAGGGAAACAGTGGGAGTTATGTGTAAACCCAAGGTGCTTCTTTGCCCGCCCCAGGAAAAATGACACACACCAACCATATGGTAATGACAATACCACAACACATGTGATAACCCCTAAAATCTGCCTTGAAAAAATGAAATTTTACCAATTTGCAGCAATAGCCGTTATCCTGATTAGTGGCGGATGCCTGCTCCTGTGGTATTATTTTAATCTGGAATTTAATAAAGAGATAACCATGGCCCGGCGGGACAGTAAGCAGATGAGGTGTGACAGCAGTCAATACATGGCCTTCACCCCCAGCTTTACCCACGACGGACGTCTTAACACACACCAACCGACAAAAATTGATCAACCGCTCTTTAAGCCGGGCAAGGCAAATGAAAAATTGGCGGAATTTCTATTTGCCAATCGCCACTGTTTTTCCGCAATTATTACCCAGCGGGCAATCTCCGATGTCTGGTTACTGAACAAAAAGATGATATATCCCCTGAACAATCCAACGGAGGCGGATTACGGGATATTAAAAGGATCCAATACCAGAGTCTACCAGATGCACAGGGATAACCCTCAACTTAACGTGCGGACATTTGAGGCGTTACGGTGTGGTCTGGATAGACTTAAAAATGCCGATGAACGAGAAATTGTCCTTATTGCCCATGATGCGCATTACCAGAGGGCGTATTTTGATCTTAGCATAATGCATCCGCCAACAAAAATTTTCTATCCGGATCTACATAATATCCCGTTCCCAAAAACCATGTCCTCAGCCTTCTGGAGTGTTCGGGAGTTTTTCGTGCGACCGATGGAGCTATACAAAAGTCGCAACCCGCCGATCAATTGCCGACCTGAGATTATCTTAAATGCGCCGCTGATCCAGTAAAAAATTCACAGGCATTGTTAAGGCGCACCAGGCGCAGAACTACGGGCTCCAACCGAATACACAGCACCATATACTTCCGTAACAGTTGCCGTCACCGAGTTTGGCGGCTGGGGAGAAGTCAGACCAAAAAAGAAAGAACTATCGCCGCTGCCCGGGCTACCTCCGACACAGACGGGATTATCGAAATCAAATATAACTCTGCCGCCATTTACCTTTGCAGAGGTCGGACCAACACTGCCTATACCGCCTTTAGTGACGATATAGACATCATCGGGACTGCCGTCGCCGTCATAATCTAGGGTTCTAACAATCTGGCCGAAATCTATCGCCAGGGAACGGATACAGGGAATATTCACCACGCCCATGGCGTTGATTAAATTAATCCGGTATTCATAGCCGTAAAGGCCAGCTGCGGCAGCTCCTGTTTCCCCTGTAAATGTCCTGGATTGAAGAAAATTGGTGCCACCGGCCGGAATGGGAATTGTATCCGTAGTATCCGTGACAACTATCGTACACGATGGATTAAAAACACAGTTTACGTCCGGGGCATTCACCTCTACAATTTTTAGAGGTGTGGCACATCCGCTAAGTAATAACATACCGCAAAGACAACAACCAATAACCAGTTTCATTGCATTTCCCCCTTTTTTTCGGTTCACCGTTATTTACAGCAAACGCTTAGTTTATCTGACCACCAGTTCAACCCGACGGTTTTTCGCCCGTCCCTGCTCGGTACTATTTGTTGCCGTGGGACAACCATAAGAGACACCAAAGGGCTTGAGACGGTCGGCGGCGATTGCATACTTTGTCGTTAAAATAGTGACAACGGCACGGGCCCTGCGCTGCGAAAGATCGAGATTATAATCGAAATCACCCTTGTTATCGGTATGCCCCACCACAAGAATTTTCATCTCGGGATTTTTCCGTAACATTTTTGCAATTTCAACTAGAGTTGGGTTGGATTTTACCTTAACCGCAGCCCGATCGGTGTCAAAATAGATGCCATACAGGGCAATTTTACCTCCGTTATAAAGCTTTTTAGTCATTTCTTCGGCTTTAACCACAACAATCTTTTTCTCCACGGCCTTAGGAACTACGAAATCAAGCACAACAACGGTATGGTGATTAAAGGCCTTACAAAAACTGTTATCGGCAATCCCATACGCCAGTACGGAAATAAAAGCATCTCTATCGGGGATGGTTGCCGACATATACTGCTGGTCAACAATTCGGCTGGTCAAAGCGCAGTACCCGTTACTAAAAGGTTCATTATAAGCGCTAACCTTTTCCTCCGACTGGAGAAACATGCCCATGCTCATTTCGCCGCCACCCCCTGAACTTGCCCGGCCGGGATCACCACCACATTCCTCCTCCCGACACGAAAAAAGGACACTGCCCCCTTCAGCTTTTATCACATCCCGATAGTTGCTTACCACTTCGAGCGGAGTTCTCCCCGACGGCAATAGATAGACCAGACGATTATGTTCCCCCTCGATTACCTTACTTTTTCCAGGGATAAATTTTATATTATTATGACTGTCCCGCTTATCCGGCTTGGCCCGTAATGGAGCGGTCGGCAAAACAAAGCGATCATACGCCTTTTGCTGACTGGCAACAATAAACGACCCTTCATATCTGCCAAGAAAAGGAATATCGCTTGCGCCCTGCAGATCGCCCTCGGGAACGGTAGCATCCGCCATCACCTGGCCCTGGCAAAGAATCAGTAAAAGAGTAAGAAAGAACAACGTGCGCATATAAACCTCCATTTTTATCGAAAAAAAACCAACCTTGACCACGGAACAACCCATCCCGAATGACGAAGATAGTGGTTAAGAAAAATCTACGCCAAAAAATTTAGTATACATTTCACCATTTTCATCCACAACACAATATCCGTTTTTACCATGTCGCTTCACCTCGTACATCGCGGTGTCGGCAGTCTCGATCATACTGTTAAAATCTACGACTCGATCAATAGTACCATCGGCAATACCCACGCTTATACTGACCGTTACAATCACATCTTTTTCTATAAACATAGGCTGTTGAATGGAAGCAACAATCTGTTCCGCGATCTTGGCCGAGCGGTTTGGCAAATGACAATGGGGCAGGATAACAAGAAACTCATCCCCACCGAAACGACAGACAATATCCGATGAGCGCACACATCTCCGTAACCTGTCCGAGGTGATTTCCAGCACCTTATCTCCCACCAGATGACCATGGGTATCATTGGCCTGTTTAAAACCGTCAAGATCCATCATCAGAAAACAGGCTTTCCGATACGTGGCATCACGTTCGAAAACTTCCTGGGCGGCATACCTGTTCAATAAACCGGTTAACGGGTCATGGGCCGCTTCATGCTGAATAGCCCTCTCCTCCTCCACGCGACGCGTTACATCAAACAACACACCTTCCAAATGGATTTTCTCTGGAGAAACCCTGATTTTCGAGAGTAGACAATGTACCCAGACCGGTCCGATCCCCTCTCGGTCGGCAAGTAGGAAATCACCTGATTCCAGTTGATTCGACACCAGTACTTCACTTAAAAGAGTCTCAAAACTGCGCCGATCCTTAAAAAAATCCGCAAAAAAACATGGTTCTTCCCGTTCCTCCAGATCCTCAATGGCAAAAATTTTTCTCAACGTTGAATTTGCCGTCAAAAGCCTGCCGTGCACATCGAGTAAAAACAAACCGGCGCTTGAAGAGTTATACATATGACGAACCGCCCGCTCCATGGATTCAACATGTTGCCTCAATTCATATTCACTGTTAAACTTTTCATCAAGTGTTGAAAGTAAGGTATTGATATCATCCCTTAATCTTCCCAGTTCATCATTCATATTGTTTTTTAAGACAGGGATCAGTTTTTCCCGACCCGAGCTGATATCATGTAATGTGTTGGAGACAAAGGTCAAGGGTCGTGATATATACTTTCGTATCACATAGAGAATAACCAGCGACGTTAAGCTAATAAGGATAAACGAGCTGAAAATATTGGAGACCGTCGCATACTTAGCCTCGGTAAAACTGTACTGGGCGCTGGGTTGAATAGTTATATGCCCGGTTATTTCCTTAGCATCAAAGAGCGAATAAATAGGACGAGAAACTTCATGTGCGCTGTTGAGATCATTGTTTCTTGAGCGCTCCAACACAAACCCCTCCGCACAGGATATGGTCACCCTGTTGACAATGTCATTTTTCAAGAGGCCGTTTATTACCTCTTCGGCAATATTCTTATTTTTCGAATACGCCGCAACGGAGACGGTATTTTCCACCGTATCAAGTAACTGATTTAATATGGAAACAGTATTGACGCGCGAATGTTTGTACTGAACACAAAACGAGACAAAAGCTGCGGCCAGCAACAGGGCCAAAGCACTCCAGCCGACGTAGGAAAGAACTTTATGGTTGAGACTTCTAAAACGTTGTAACTTCATTTCTTACCTACATCTTGCACTCATAATTTGAGAAAACAAATTTCATACCATTAAATTAATACGTTATCGGCTGGACAGATTATAATTCCGCCCACTGCTTTTGTGGATATTTTTTCTCATATTCTTCGCCCTTCAGGATCGACAATTACACTGAGTCTGCTTGGGATATTCTCATACGTAAGTGTTATTGATACCTCGCATCTCCAGCAATCTTGTCGATTGCAAAATTTAGATATTACTCCGTAAAAGCTGCAATAAAAACAAGAAATAATAGACCATAAAAACCCGGGTGCTAGTAACAGTAACAAGGCACTTATACCAGCTTACCGGTCATTTACAGTGTTAGGTCCTATTTAACACTAAAGAGTATTTTCACCTGCGTCTCGTCCACAATCTTTCGCTCAATATATGCCACAACACCCCTATTTTCTTTAACTGCGGCAACAACAGCCTGCTGATCTTTTTTCAGCTCTGGAGGAGAAGAACGGCCGCTGAACTGCAACCGCGCCCAATAACCGTCGATCTGCTCTATGGGCCGATGGGTTAATTTTTGATAAAACTCAACTCGTAAATCCGACACATCCAAAGGAAAAACACGACTACCATCGGAAAATACGCGGGTACGCCCCAAAAATATTTCCTGAACCTGTTTGCTGCTCAGAGATGAAATATCAGTATCAAGGTTGCCGATCACAACAATATCCGCAGCAGCGGAAACTGTTGTCAGAAAGAGAAGAAAGACAAGTATTATGAAAGTTTTCATCACTCTCCCCTCCCTAAAAGACAAAGTCAATGCCGAAAGACACCACATTAACCGTGGTTTCCGAGCGATCATTGTTATAATGCATCATTCCCCACAACAATTCGGTATCCCCCTGCACTACCCAGAAATGGCTCCACTGGGCCTTAAAAGCGAACTTAGGGAGAAAATCCCAACGCAATCCTATTGAAACCGATTTTTCATCGGTGTTTTTAAGATTTAGGTAGCTGTCCCAGTATTCCCATGTTTCACGGGCATAGGAATCGTCCTTATAGTCCGGTGAAATTGCAGGAATTACAGCTTTATCATCATATGTTTTACTAATACCAAACAGTGAATACAGCGTTACGGTGCCCATCCGTCTGCCAACGCTTAAATAACCGCTTGCCGTATCACTATGGAAAATATCCTCGGAATTCATATATGAGGCTTCGGCCTGGATAAGCCAAGTACCGTCATCATATTCGGCACCAAGGGTCATGAAATGGAAACGACTGCCCTTAACCGACATACGTGACTCAAACTGTTCAAGACCCGGAATATACTCACTATCAATGGACAAAAACAGCAGATCATCCTTTAAAAAGCGCTGCTCTTTCGCCAGCTTAATAAATGTATAACCGCCCTTGAACTTCCAGTTACCGACTTCGTACACAAGATTTGCTCCGGCAAGCGGGCCATCGAGTTCAATTGTCAAATAATCTTCAAACAGTGAAGAATAGCCGCCGTATGCTTTAAGGGACAGGTAACCATCCCCCAAATTCCAGAGCCGCTTTATATCAATACCATCAAAATGGGAAACCGGCACATTGGCATAAAATTCATGGGGAGGTCGCATCCATGGATAGGCATAACCGACGTTTCGGTAATCAGACAGCAAAAATGAATCGAAACCTACCCTACCGATACGGATATCGACATCATTCCCAGGGCTCCAGCGGATAAAGGCCCAATCAAGATTTTGCTCCAGAATTTCCCCGGCATGATCCCTGGGCACCCATTGCACCGTCGAATGCATGGTATCACTTAATTCGACATCGACCTGGAAACCCAGGCGGGAATCGGAAGAAGCCTTCCAGGAGTCCATGACCGGGGCAATTTGTGATCTTTCTCTATAAAAACCAAGCTCATCACTATCGCTACGGAGCAGGCCCAGTGTGCCAAATCCAGAAAACGACCAACTAAAAGCCGTTGCTCCGACATCGACTGGTAAAAATAAAAACAGGGTGCAAAGGTATAAGAAAACGACACCTTTACAACAACTGCGGTGAGGTTTTATTTCCCTTTCTCTTTTCCGCTCCATTACTTTCAACACCTCCTCCGTGGAACCACTCCCTTAGCAACTTCACACTATTTTGCGATAACGACCCAACTGTCTGAAATATCGCATTTGCAAGAAAACTGCCTGTGTAAAAATTGCAACTCTATTCATCTTCCTGTATTTTTTTATTTTTTTCAAGTTAAGAAAATCATTAACACCATTGTTTTGTCAGTTTCCTCAGATTATAGTTATTTGTCGACACTAAACACTCTCAAATATCTCGCAGATGACGAGCGACAATCATCATAATTACTTATACCTAAAGAGAACCAACGTGATACCGATCCCTCCGTACAGTTTAAAGTAAAACGAAGAGTTCCGTGAAATCATACGGTTTTAAAAGAATTATTTTCAGCAACGATCCTCATCTGCAACTTGACGATAACCATAAAAACTCATATTATGCGTTCGCTCTGCTCGTAACGCACAGCAAACGTTTTTTTATATTACAGGAACACAAGTTTCGTAAGAACTGATGACGCTGTTAAAGCAGCACCACAGCTCAACCCAGCTTTACCTGAATCCTGCAAACCATTCCGATCATAAATCAATAAAGGAGCCCGGAAATGCTTGAACTAAAAAAAGGGGACGATATCCTCGCGGTTGTCGGAGGCATCGATACCATTGCCAAGGCCCAAAAACTGCTGGCCGATACCCTCGACGAGGACAATTATAAAAAACTGGCTCCGATTCGGAGCGAAGACGCATTAATAAAGATCGCCAACTCCATTGTAATGTGTCAACCGGATAATGTTTTTATCAACACCGGTTCAGCCGCCGACGTGCAGTGGATTAGAGAATATTCTCTGGCAAAAGGCGAAGAAGAAAAACTGGCCAAAGACAGACATACCATACATTTTGATCTGCCCCAGGATCAGGCCCGCCTGGTAAAACAGACATATTATATCATCAACGACGGTGAAAAAATGAGCTCCATGGCAAAATCCGTGCTCCGTGATGAGGCCACCCGGTACCTACAGGAGTTCATGCCCGGCATCATGGCCGGAAAAACCATGATCGTGGGCTTTTACAGCCGCGGCCCCGCCGGTGCCGAAGCGACAATTCCGGCAATTGAAATATCATCATCCGGATATGTTCTTCATTCTGCAGAAATCCTCTACCGAAACTGCTACAAAGAGTTTGATAACGAGGTTGAACGGAGCGGACTCTTTTTTACCAACGTCCACTCGGAGGGACCAAACCGACCGGAAGACGTGCCCAACGCCCGCATTTTCATGGACAGGAGCTGGATGACAACCTATTCCACCTTCTGCACCTATGCCGGTAATACCCTCCTGTTAAAAAAGGGGAATCATCGCTTCAGCGTTGACTACGCCACATATTACAAAGTTGAAGAACAACTGTCCGAACATATGTTTATCACCGGCATGACGGGACCCGGCGGTCGAAAAACATTTTTTGCCGGCGCGGCTCCGTCCGGATGCGGCAAGACGACCACCGCCATGGTGGGTACGGATTTCATCGGTGACGATCTGGCCCAGTTCTGGATCGACCGGGACGGCATCCTCCGGGCCATCAACCCCGAAAAAGGTATTTTCGGAATAGTTGAAGATGTCAACCGTGAAGGCGACCCGTACCTTATGGATTGTCTGAGGGGAGACACCACCGAGGTTATATGGTCAAACGTTCTGGTCAAGGACGGTGTTCCCCATTGGATCGGCAACGGTGAACAGGCGCCGGACAGTGGTATTAACTTCCAGGGCGAATGGTTCAAGGGAAAGACCGATTCCTCCGGTAAGCCGATCCCCATGTCCCATAAAAATTCAAGATGTACCCTGTTGGCATCGGCCATTGCCAATCATGCCACGCCGCTTGCCGAAGACCCCCGGGGCGTACCGGTCTCGGTTATCACTTATTCCGGCAGGGATTCCGATACCATGCCGCCGGTATGGGTGGCCAGAAACGGAGATGAGGGTGTGGTCATAGGGGCCTCAATAGTTTCAAAGGCCACCGCCACAGAAGTCGGCGCGACCGGTGTCAACCGCCAACCATGGGCCAACGCACCCTTTATCCCCGGTGCCCTGGCCGATTATATGCGGGCCCAGTTCACCTTTTTCAACTCCTCCAAATTCGCCGCCAACAAACGCCCCGTTATGGCCGGACTAAATTATTTTCTAACCCAGGGAAACCGGGGTGGTTCCGGCGATGCACTCCTCGGAGAGAAAAAAGATGTTAAAGTATGGCTCGGCTGGCTGGAACTATTTGCCAATGGTGACGTAAAGGCCATCAACACCCCCATTGGCTTCCTCCCCAAGTTTGACGATCTTGTCCCGTTATTTGAAAACATAGATAAAAAATACAGCAGGGATCTGTACGATATGCAATTTGCCCTCTATGTGGATAAAATTATTACCCGCATCGATCTACAGCATGAAGCATACAGCAAGGAGGATAATGTTCCACAGACCCTTTTTGATGTCTACAAGAAACAAAAAAGAGCGCTCCTGGAATTAAAAGAAAAATTCGGCGGAATTATCACCAGCGATAAACTGGAATAATCCTATTGGACCAGGGGAGGGAATTTGTCCGGGAATGTGTTGTTACACTCTATTTCAACATCCCCCGGACAAACTCCAAAGAACAACTGTCATTAAAATATGGGCGCCGAATATGGACAACCAGCAGGAATCAAAGTACGATACCCTGGTCTTTGCGGCACACGATTCCCGACTTGTCTTTGCGTATTCCCTGGTTCTAAGTGCCGTCGACATCCCCCATCATATCAACTGCATCACGCCTGATCATTACGAAATATATGTAGAAGAGCACCAATTTCCCCAGGCAAAAAAAGAAATCACAACCTATATTAACGAAAATCGCAACTGGCCCCCAGCGCCACCTGCCGAAGATGGTTTCAGACCCACTTTTCTGGCCATGAGCCCCGTTATCATCTCCATTATTATCTACATTTTCAACCTGAGTGGTAACTGGAACAACCATTCATTATGGTTTACCAGAGGAGCAGGCGATGCAAATGCTATCCTTGACAACCTGGAGTTATACCGTCTAATAACCCCGCTCACCCTCCATGCGGATATTGTCCACCTCCTCGGTAACTGCTTTCTCGGGGGGATACTTCTCCACTTCCTCCTCCATATTACCGGTAACGGCATCGGCCTGATCATCATACTCATTTCCGCCGTCACAGCCAACTATATCAATGTAATAATCCATGGGCACGACCATTATTTCGTGGGTTTCTCAACCGCCGTTTTCGCAATAATCGGTATGTTGTGTACAATAAGCCTCACCAGGCAGAACAAACACACTACACTCCACTTTTTCATCCCCCTGATGGCCGGTTTTGCTCTTCTGGCCCTGCTGGGTTCCGGCGGGAAAAGGACCGATCTCGGCGCCCATCTTTTCGGTCTACTCTGCGGATTCGTCTCCGGCGGTGTCGTTCTCCTGCCCTGTTACGAGACCATGCGCAGATCATTTACGATACAAACTGTTCTGGGCATTACCTTTTTTGCCACTGTCTACCTTGCCTGGTATAGTGCGTTTCAGCAATAAGTATCTTCAATATACGATATCACGTTGATTTTACAGAATAAAATACAAGAAAAAAATATGCCGCCAAAAATAATTCGTAAAAAAAAACGGCGTAAAAAACAAAAAAGACTCTATATTTCTCGAATTGTACGATTCAGATTGCATTCAAGGCCGGCAATTATTACCCTTATACTGACCATTGGTCTTAAAATATGAAAAAGCAAATTTCATATCGTTAAATTAATATGTTATTGACCGAACGGGATATGTTTACATTCACTGTCTTTGTAAACGGTTTTTTCTTATACTCTTCACCCTTCGGGATCGACAAACTAAAAGTCTCGTTCCCCGTTAGCCGGACATTATGATTTACTAGTGTCTGTCCATGGATGAGCAATTTTGCACTAAATCGAGGCGCTTGATGAATTTAACCACAGGCATATATGCGATGTCTCGTACCTCGCTTTGTCGGAGGATTAAATTTTGAAAGCAACGAAGAGTTAGGGGGAAATGGCCATTTATTGACAGACACTTACTAAGTATGGTCGACGGGTAACGGGAATATTCCACTATAGCAGTCAACAACAATCAGGAGATTATCTATGTCCAATCAGGATCAACAACCTCCATGGGGCAAAAAGCGCAAACCTCAGACCCCGGAAGAAGTTGTAGCTCAGCTGATTAGCAAGCTTCAAGATTTCTTTTCAGACGATAAAAAGCCGCCTCCGCCGGGAGACGGGCAGGAACCATCAACTCCACAAGGTTCACCCTTTAGTGGTATCGGCAAGGTGTTGGCCTTGATACTGGTGTTTCTCGTTCTCCAGGGTGTCTATTCATCATTTTTCAAAATAACCCCCAGTGAAGTGGGAGTTATTTTGCGACTTGGTAAATACTCGCGAACCACCCCGTCCGGTCTCCACTTCAAAATTCCCTATATTGACCATCTCTACAAAGTCGATGTGGAAAATATCAGAAAGGAGGAGTTCGGCTTTAGAAATTTAGCCCCAGGTCAGAAATCAGCTTTTAGCAATCACGACTACGACATGGAATCACTCATGCTCACCGCCGACAAGAATGTTATCAATGTCGCCTGGATTGTCCAGTTCAAGGTGGCGGACCCGTACGCATATCTTTTTAAGGTGGCGGATGTGCGTCAAGCCATCCGCGATATTTCTGAGAGCGTAACCAGGAGAATAGTCGGCAATATGGATTTCGACTACGTACTGAGCAACCGTGATCTGCTCGCCGCATCGGTTAGAAAAGAACTACAAACTGAACTGGACGGCCTCTTCCCTAAAAATCGCAGCGGGGTGTTAATCGGGACGGTGCAATTTCAAGATATAAACCCGCCGGACCCGGTCAAACCGGCCTTCAATGAAGTTAACGAAGCCGACCAGGATATGAAACGACTCGTTAACGAGGCCCAGGAAACATACAACAGGGTAATACCGAAAGCCTACGGCGATGCGAAAAAAATAATCGAGGAAGCCTACGGCTACAAGGCGGAGCGGATCAACAATGCAAAAGGTGAAACCCAAAGGTTTCTTGATATTTTAAAAGAATATAAACTTGCGCCGGACGTGACAAGAAAGAGAATGTACCTGGAGACCATGAAAGATATCCTGCCCGGAGTCGAAAAGGTATACGTGATCGACAAAAACCAACAGGGTCCCATTCCCCTGCTGAATCTTTCGCCGGGCGGCGGCCTGTCTACAATTAAACAGTAATAGATTTCATAGCCCAAAGGAAAAGATATGAAACAAATAATACAATTCTTTCTTGTCGGTCTCGTTCTCCTTGCCATTGTCGTGGTCTATGACGGATTTTTTATCGTCGAAGAAGGCAAGCAGGTCGTTATAACCCAATTCGGTGCACCGGTAGGTACTCCCATTACCGAAGCGGGAATCCATCTCAAAATGCCCTTTATCCAGCAGACGGAGATTTTTGAGAAAAAAATTCTCATCTGGGACGGAGCCCCAAACCAGATACCGACCAACGATAAAACCTATGTCTACCTCGACGTTACCGCACGCTGGCGTATCAAAAACGCCCTGCAGTTTCTCCAGGCAGTCAACAACCAGGCTCGTGCGCAATCTCTTTTAAGTGATATCATCGACGGTACGGTTCGGGATATGGTTAATAAAAACGACCTAATAGAAATTATCCGCAGTTCGGACTGGTCCATAGATACCATGTCGGAAAACGCCTCCCCCAGTATTATTGGAACCAAGCCTAAAAACGGTCGCGATCAGATTGCCAACCAGATCCTTGAATTAGCGGCAAAAGTCACACCGCAATATGGTATCGAACTCATAGACGTAATGATCAAAAGGGTGAATTACATAAAATCGGTACGCCTGAAAGTTTACGATAGAATGATTTCGGAAAGAAAACGAATCGCTGCGGAAAAACGGTCCACCGGTGAAGGACAAAAAGCGGAAATCCTTGGAACCGTGGAAAGAAAATTAAAGGAAATAATCTCAACCGCGAACCGTGAAGCAATAACGATCAGGGGCAAGGCCGATGCCATGGCAACACAGATCTATGGTAATGCCTATTCCCAGGATCCCGATTTCTACGCATTCCAAAAAACTCTGGAGAGTTATAATAAAATAATTGGCAACAACACATCCCTAATACTCTCCTCCGATTCCGACCTGTTTCAATATCTCAAGTCGGTTACGGGAAAATAGCAGCCTGAAATAACACCACTAACCAGTGTCCATCCAGAGATGAGATATTTCCGGCTGGACACTTAAAAACATTGAGCCCCGGACTGATTGCTGCCTCCCCTTTTATTCCTCTTCGCCTCTGTAATCCAGGCCGCAGCTGGTTCCGGGATATGCGGGTTTCTGCCTCCTTTTATAGGGGATCCTCCCCTTGGCCGAGAGTAAATCTGCAAACCGTTCCAACTCCTCATCGTTTGTTAATTCTTCAACCTGAAGTTGTTCAAATCTACAGTTACATTTACTTAACTGCCCATCACACCAGGGACATACCTCCACCGAACAACCGAGGAGATGGTATTCTCCTTCCAGGACGCCGCAGGCCGGGCAAGGCTGATTCCGCACTTCGTCTCCACCATCGCACTCCCGTAATTCCTGAATTGATACACATTCGCAATGAAACTCCTCCTGACTTCCATAACCAAAATATTTTAATATTTCTGGATCAACATCAACCCCATATTCCCCTAACCAAACGACTTGACTGACGGAAACAGCATAAAGATACGCGTGTCCCGTGGTCTGCAAAACAAATAGAGTAACATCCCCTTTAGAAGCGAGTATGGCAATTTTTACCACGGCCTCCTCCCTCCCTTCGGGCAGGGTGGAATAATAATCTGCCAATAGTCTCAACACCATGATATTATTTCTATATTGATCAACAAAATCCATCGATGCCTGGTATTCATCCTCCGGCACACCATAACGGATATAGAGTTTTATCTCTTCTAACAATTGGTTGTTGGTTTTTATTTTGGACATATTAAGCGCTCAAATAAATAGTTGATTACATCTCAATATCATTAATTAAATAATAAAATGATGTGTAAAGTCCTGTTTCGACCTTGGTTGGGGGTACTGACAAACAAGCCGTCTTAGACCGGTTAACAACGTTCCCAAGCCAAAACCAGAACGGGTTGTGAGACTTAAGTTAACGATATTGCAATATGGGTGCAAGATTTAGAAATAAGATTATTTGCCGAAATGTCAAAAATAGACTACAATGATGGGTTGTAGTTCATCCAGACAGCTCAATCAGGCCACTTTCACACTCGGTCTGGCAGTTTTTATGCGACGCTCCTTCCGGCACCACTTCTTTAACACCTTCGGTGTTTATTTCAACCGGTTCTGTTCTTTGTTCAGTACCGTGGTGTTTTTACGGCAAATGTGCATTACTGCCCGTTGAACAAGTACTATATTCGCAGATAACCACCGAGAATTTTTAATATTTTTTAGTAGCAATGATTTTTCTGCGGGCAATCATTGTTCGTCAAACAAGAGGTACCACCATGTCCGAATCATTCGCAACCCTTACCCTGGGAGATAAATCTTACAAACTGCCGATTGTCCACAGTACGCGGGGAGACAAGGCATTAGATATCAGAAAATTACTCAAGGAAACCGGTTATATAACCCTAGACAGCGGCTATATGAACACCGGTGCCTGCACATCTTCAATAACCTATCTTGACGGCAAAAAGGGTATTCTTGATTACCGTGGCTATGCAATCGAGGATCTTGCCCAACACTGCACATTTACCGAGGTGGCCTATCTCCTCCTCCACGGAGAACTGCCGACCTTCGACGCCTTGAAATCATTTAAACAGGATATGCGCCGCTTTGCCCTTCTCCACGAGGACATGATCCATTTTTTTGATCACTTCCCACCCAACGCCTCACCAATGTCCATCCTTTCCACCACGGTAAACGCTCTCCATAATTACTACCCGGAAATGGATGAAGAGGACGCATACGGTGGACTCACTGTTACCACCGCCCGTCTTCTCGCAAAAACCAGAACCATCGCCGCCTTTTCCTACAAAAAGAGTATCGGCCATCCCCTGGTTTATCCGAGCGCCAGACTTAACTACTGTGAAAACTTTCTGAATATGATGTTTGATCGTCCCAATCTACCCTATACCATCCATCCCGAAATCGTATCGGCCCTCAATAAACTACTCATTCTCCACGCTGACCATGAACAGAACTGTTCCACCTCAACGGTTCGCCTGGTGGGCAGTTCCGGCGCCAATCTATATGCCTCCATCTCGGCTGGCGTCAGCGCCCTCTGGGGTCCTTTACACGGCGGAGCAAGTCAGGCCGTTATCGTCATGCTCGAAGATATTTACGCAGACGACAAGGATTTTGAAAAATACATTGCCAAAGCAAAAGACAAAAACGATCCATACCGATTGACCGGCTTCGGACACAGGGTCTACAAAACTTTTGACCCCCGCGCCAAAATCATTAAACAGGCCTGCGACGAGATTTTTGAAAAACTGGAGCTGGAGGATCCCCTCCTCGATATTGCCCAAGAGCTTGAGGAACGGGTGCGCCGTGATGATTATTTTTTGGAGAGAAACCTCTATCCCAACGTGGATTTCTACAGCGGAATCATCTATCGAGCAATGGGTATACCAACGGATATGTTCCCCGTTATGTTCGCCCTCGGCAGATTACCCGGCTGGATAGCCCAATGGACGGAAATGAAAGAGGACAGGGAAAACTCGCGCATCGGTCGACCGCGACAAATCTACACCGGCAGCACCCGCAGGAAATTTATTCCCATGAACGACCGTGAATAGTGCCTGTCCGAAATTCCGGCAGACTTCTACGCCGCAACATATTGTTATTTAGCCAGGTTATCACCCACCTCCATATTAACGACAAGCGGCACATTCAGTTCCATCGCCCCCTCCATGGCCTCCCGAAGAATCGGAACCGTCTCCTCGACCTCCGCTTCCGGTACTTCAAAAACCAATTCATCGTGGATCTGAAGGAGCATCTTCGCCGAGAAATTATTTTCCCTAATAGCCTCTCGGCAGCGTATCATAGCCAGTTTTATAATATCTGCGGCGGTCCCCTGGATCGGTGTATTGATGGCGGTCCTTTCCGCAAATTCCCGCCTAGTCTTGTTTTTGGCATCAATATCCGGCACGCTTCTCCTACGCTGGAGCAGGGTCGTCACATAGCCGTCTCTTCTGGCCTGTTGAACAATGTCCGCCATAAAGGACTGAACACCCTCGTAAAGACGAAAATATTTATCGATAAACCGTTGTGCATCCTTTCTGCTTATTTTAAGTTGGCTGGCAAGACCAAAGCTGCTCATTCCGTAAACAATACCAAAATTTATGCTCTTGGCGACCCGCCTCATCTCGGAAGTTACCAGTAGGGGAGAGACCATGAAAATCTCGGCGGCGGTACGGGTATGAATATCCTCCCCGGCCTGAAACGCCTCCGACAATGATCTGTCACCGGAGTAATGCGCAAGTACCCGCAGATCGATCTGAGAATAATCGGCGGCAACAAACTTCAAACCGCGATCCGGCACAAATGCGGCGCGAATTCTGTTGCCTTCACTGGTGCGGATGGGAATATTCTGGAGGTTTGGATCACTGCTGGACAACCTGCCAGTTACGGTAACTGCCTGGTTAAAAGAGGTGTGAATTCTCCCGGTAACATCATCTTTTAGGCGACTCAATTTTTCCACATAGGTGGACTGTAGTTTGGCCAGGGTACGATATTGAAGAATTTTCGCGGGTAGATCATGTTTTCCCGCCAGTTTTTCAAGGACTTTTACATCGGTGGAGTAGCCGGTCTTTGTTTTCCTTCCATGGGGTAATTTCAGTTCATCAAACAAAACCACGGCCAACTGTTTAGGTGAATTTACGTTGAATTCATGGCCGGCCAGAGCGTAAATCTCCTGTTCAAGAATATCAAGACGCTGGAGAAACTCCACGGAAAGTTTAGCCAACACATCGTTATCAATGCAAATACCCGAAATTTCCATCTCCGCCAGAATGGACACAATCGGCATTTCAACCCGCCGGAATAAATCCATCAGATTTTTTTTGCGCAATATCGGTTCGAATTCCCGCCAAAGCACCAATGCCCCGTACACATCTTCACAACTGTAGTTACAGGCCTTTTCAATATCGACACGAGCAAAACAACCTTCCTCCCTGTCGCCACCGGTCACCTCCTCAAAAGGGGTAAGTTTTAATCCATGCAGTCGACACAGATCGTCTAGTTTCAGCGACCTCCCTCCACTTTCCGTGAGATGAGCCGCAATCAATGTGTCGGCCAGTTCACCGCTAACTTCTATACCCGCCTGCTGCCGGAGAACGGTTATATCATACTTCAGATTATGACCGACCTTGGTCACTTCTTTCGAGAGCAACAAGGGGCGCAGGGGAGCCATCAGTTCTTCCACTGTCAACTGACCTTCCATCCGCTTTCCCTCTCCATCGAGGTGACCCACCGGCACATACCAGGCTCGATCAAGATCCGCACAGAGGGAAAGACCGACAAGTTCCGCACAGCGACCATCCAGAGAGGTTGTTTCCGTATCAATTACCAGAATTTTACCAGCCTTTAAAACAGCGATCATTTCCTCAAGCTCGGCTACGGTTCGTACAAGGGAAAAACCTTCAACGGGCACAGGCTTTGCAGTATCAATATTTTTCAGTAGATTTACAAACCCTAGTTCACTGTACAATGCGGTCAAGGCATCGGCTGTTGCGGGTCTAAACAGAAATTTACTGAAATCGTCAACCACTTCCACATCTGTTTTTAAGCGAATCAGGTCCCTTGACAGATATGCCAACTGTTGATTTTCAATTATTTTTTCCTTCATTTTAGAATGTTTTAACTCATCAATGCGTTCATACAGACCATCAAGGGAACCGTAACTGTTTATCAGTTTCTCCGCCGTTTTCGGCCCCACCCCCGGAACCCCGGGAATATTATCAGAACTGTCACCGATCAAGGCGTAGAGATCCAGCAGATTTTCAGGTTGTACGTTATATTTCTTATATACCTCCGTACCGTCCATAACCTTATTTTTCATGGGATCCCACATTGCAACATCATCACAAACCAACTGTAAAAGATCCTTATCACCGGAAACGAGTACGATTTTATACCCCTTTGCCAACCCTTTTTTTACCACCGAAGCTATAAGATCATCCGCCTCCACGCCCTGCTGTTCCAAAAAGGCAATATTGGAGGCCTCAACAAACTTTTTTATATATGGTATCTGAACGCTTAAATCATCGGGCATGGGTGGACGATTAGCCTTATAATCTTCATACATGGCATGCCGAAATACCGGGCCTTTACTGTCAAAGGCTATGGCGATATAGGCCGGTTTTTTCTCACGCAGCAGGCGATTTACCATATTAACAAAGCCCAGAACTGCGTGGGTTGGTAATCCCGAACTGTTTGAGAGAGGAATCAAGGCATGGTAGGCGCGATAGATATAGGAACTGCCGTCGATGAGATAAAGTTCTTTTTTCACAATTATTACTCCGGTATTAACCAATTTTCTTATTTATCAAAACTCACAACGATAACTTCTTTCAACTAACACCGGAAATGACCGGTAAGCCGGTATAAGTGCCTTGTTTCTCATTTTTTATTACAGATTTTACGGAATAAGGCACTAAATATTACCTGGATTTTGATTAAAAAAAACTCCGGACAAGCAACACCACCTGCCCGGAGCCTTGAAAAGTTATATAGACCGAAAATCAGCGGGCGACCCTCACCCAAGCAGCCTGGGGTCCTTTATCCCCCATGGTCTCCCCAAAGATTACGGCATCACCTTCGCTCAGTTCATCCATATTAAGATTTTTCAACGCATTTTCATGAAAATGCGTTGAAAAATCTTAATATGGATGAACTGAGCGAAGGTGATGCCGTAATCTTTGGGGAGACCATGGGGGATAAAGGACCCCAGGCTGCTTGGGTGAGGGTCGCCCGCTGATTTTCGGTCTATATAACTTTTCAAGGCTCCGGGCAGGTGGTGTTGCTTGTCCGGAGTTTTTTTTAATCAAAATCCAGGTAATATTTAGTGCCTTATTCCGTAAAATCTGTAATAAAAAATGAGAAACAAGGCACTTATACCGGCTTACCGGTCATTTCCGGTGTTAGTTGAAAGAAGTTATCGTTGTGAGTTTTGATAAATAAGAAAATTGGTTAATACCGGAGTAATAATTGTGAAAAAAGAACTTTATCTCATCGACGGCAGTTCCTATATCTATCGCGCCTACCATGCCTTGATTCCTCTCTCAAACAGTTCGGGATTACCAACCCACGCAGTTCTGGGCTTTGTTAATATGGTAAATCGCCTGCTGCGTGAGAAAAAACCGGCCTATATCGCCATAGCCTTTGACAGTAAAGGCCCGGTATTTCGGCATGCCATGTATGAAGATTATAAGGCTAATCGTCCACCCATGCCCGATGATTTAAGCGTTCAGATACCATATATAAAAAAGTTTGTTGAGGCCTCCAATATTGCCTTTTTGGAACAGCAGGGCGTGGAGGCGGATGATCTTATAGCTTCGGTGGTAAAAAAAGGGTTGGCAAAGGGGTATAAAATCGTACTCGTTTCCGGTGATAAGGATCTTTTACAGTTGGTTTGTGATGATGTTGCAATGTGGGATCCCATGAAAAATAAGGTTATGGACGGTACGGAGGTATATAAGAAATATAACGTACAACCTGAAAATCTGCTGGATCTCTACGCCTTGATCGGTGACAGTTCTGATAATATTCCCGGGGTTCCGGGGGTGGGGCCGAAAACGGCGGAGAAACTGATAAACAGTTACGGTTCCCTTGATGGTCTGTATGAACGCATTGATGAGTTAAAACATTCTAAAATGAAGGAAAAAATAATTGAAAATCAACAGTTGGCATATCTGTCAAGGGACCTGATTCGCTTAAAAACAGATGTGGAAGTGGTTGACGATTTCAGTAAATTTCTGTTTAGACCCGCAACAGCCGATGCCTTGACCGCATTGTACAGTGAACTAGGGTTTGTAAATCTACTGAAAAATATTGATACTGCAAAGCCTGTGCCCGTTGAAGGTTTTTCCCTTGTACGAACCGTAGCCGAGCTTGAGGAAATGATCGCTGTTTTAAAGGCTGGTAAAATTCTGGTAATTGATACGGAAACAACCTCTCTGGATGGTCGCTGTGCGGAACTTGTCGGTCTTTCCCTCTGTGCGGATCTTGATCGAGCCTGGTATGTGCCGGTGGGTCACCTCGATGGAGAGGGAAAGCGGATGGAAGGTCAGTTGACAGTGGAAGAACTGATGGCTCCCCTGCGCCCCTTGTTGCTCTCGAAAGAAGTGACCAAGGTCGGTCATAATCTGAAGTATGATATAACCGTTCTCCGGCAGCAGGCGGGTATAGAAGTTAGCGGTGAACTGGCCGACACATTGATTGCGGCTCATCTCACGGAAAGTGGAGGGAGGTCGCTGAAACTAGACGATCTGTGTCGACTGCATGGATTAAAACTTACCCCTTTTGAGGAGGTGACCGGTGGCGACAGGGAGGAAGGTTGTTTTGCTCGTGTCGATATTGAAAAGGCCTGTAACTACAGTTGTGAAGATGTGTACGGGGCATTGGTGCTTTGGCGGGAATTCGAACCGATATTGCGCAAAAAAAATCTGATGGATTTATTCCGGCGGGTTGAAATGCCGATTGTGTCCATTCTGGCGGAGATGGAAATTTCGGGTATTTGCATTGATAACGATGTGTTGGCTAAACTTTCCGTGGAGTTTCTCCAGCGTCTTGATATTCTTGAACAGGAGATTTACGCTCTGGCCGGCCATGAATTCAACGTAAATTCACCTAAACAGTTGGCCGTGGTTTTGTTTGATGAACTGAAATTACCCCATGGAAGGAAAACAAAGACCGGCTACTCCACCGATGTAAAAGTCCTTGAAAAACTGGCGGGAAAACATGATCTACCCGCGAAAATTCTTCAATATCGTACCCTGGCCAAACTACAGTCCACCTATGTGGAAAAATTGAGTCGCCTAAAAGATGATGTTACCGGGAGAATTCACACCTCTTTTAACCAGGCAGTTACCGTAACTGGCAGGTTGTCCAGCAGTGATCCAAACCTCCAGAATATTCCCATCCGCACCAGTGAAGGCAACAGAATTCGCGCCGCATTTGTGCCGGATCGCGGTTTGAAGTTTGTTGCCGCCGATTATTCTCAGATCGATCTGCGGGTACTTGCGCATTACTCCGGTGACAGATCATTGTCGGAGGCGTTTCAGGCCGGGGAGGATATTCATACCCGTACCGCCGCCGAGATTTTCATGGTCTCTCCCCTACTGGTAACTTCCGAGATGAGGCGGGTCGCCAAGAGCATAAATTTTGGTATTGTTTACGGAATGAGCAGCTTTGGTCTTGCCAGCCAACTTAAAATAAGCAGAAAGGATGCACAACGGTTTATCGATAAATATTTTCGTCTTTACGAGGGTGTTCAGTCCTTTATGGCGGACATTGTTCAACAGGCCAGAAGAGACGGCTATGTGACGACCCTGCTCCAGCGTAGGAGAAGCGTGCCGGATATTGATGCCAAAAACAAGACTAGGCGGGAATTTGCGGAAAGGACCGCCATCAATACACCGATCCAGGGGACCGCCGCAGATATTATAAAACTGGCTATGATACGCTGCCGAGAGGCTATTAGGGAAAATAATTTCTCGGCGAAGATGCTCCTTCAGATCCACGATGAATTGGTTTTTGAAGTACCGGAAGCGGAGGTCGAGGAGACGGTTCCGATTCTTCGGGAGGCCATGGAGGGGGCGATGGAACTGAATGTGCCGCTTGTCGTTAATATGGAGGTGGGTGATAACCTGGCTAAATAACAATATGTTGCGGCGTAGAAGTCTGCCGGAATTTCGGACAGGCACTATTCACGGTCGTTCATGGGAATAAATTTCCTGCGGGTGCTGCCGGTGTAGATTTGTCGCGGTCGACCGATGCGCGAGTTTTCCCTGTCCTCTTTCATTTCCGTCCATTGGGCTATCCAGCCGGGTAATCTGCCGAGGGCGAACATAACGGGGAACATATCCGTTGGTATACCCATTGCTCGATAGATGATTCCGCTGTAGAAATCCACGTTGGGATAGAGGTTTCTCTCCAAAAAATAATCATCACGGCGCACCCGTTCCTCAAGCTCTTGGGCAATATCGAGGAGGGGATCCTCCAGCTCCAGTTTTTCAAAAATCTCGTCGCAGGCCTGTTTAATGATTTTGGCGCGGGGGTCAAAAGTTTTGTAGACCCTGTGTCCGAAGCCGGTCAATCGGTATGGATCGTTTTTGTCTTTTGCTTTGGCAATGTATTTTTCAAAATCCTTGTCGTCTGCGTAAATATCTTCGAGCATGACGATAACGGCCTGACTTGCTCCGCCGTGTAAAGGACCCCAGAGGGCGCTGACGCCAGCCGAGATGGAGGCATATAGATTGGCGCCGGAACTGCCCACCAGGCGAACCGTTGAGGTGGAACAGTTCTGTTCATGGTCAGCGTGGAGAATGAGTAGTTTATTGAGGGCCGATACGATTTCGGGATGGATGGTATAGGGTAGATTGGGACGATCAAACATCATATTCAGAAAGTTTTCACAGTAGTTAAGTCTGGCGCTCGGATAAACCAGGGGATGGCCGATACTCTTTTTGTAGGAAAAGGCGGCGATGGTTCTGGTTTTTGCGAGAAGACGGGCGGTGGTAACAGTGAGTCCACCGTATGCGTCCTCTTCATCCATTTCCGGGTAGTAATTATGGAGAGCGTTTACCGTGGTGGAAAGGATGGACATTGGTGAGGCGTTGGGTGGGAAGTGATCAAAAAAATGGATCATGTCCTCGTGGAGAAGGGCAAAGCGGCGCATATCCTGTTTAAATGATTTCAAGGCGTCGAAGGTCGGCAGTTCTCCGTGGAGGAGGAGATAGGCCACCTCGGTAAATGTGCAGTGTTGGGCAAGATCCTCGATTGCATAGCCACGGTAATCAAGAATACCCTTTTTGCCGTCAAGATAGGTTATTGAAGATGTGCAGGCACCGGTGTTCATATAGCCGCTGTCTAGGGTTATATAACCGGTTTCCTTGAGTAATTTTCTGATATCTAATGCCTTGTCTCCCCGCGTACTGTGGACAATCGGCAGTTTGTAAGATTTATCTCCCAGGGTAAGGGTTGCGAATGATTCGGACATGGTGGTACCTCTTGTTTGACGAACAATGATTGCCCGCAGAAAAATCATTGCTACTAAAAAATATTAAAAATTCTCGGTGGTTATCTGCGAATATAGTACTTGTTCAACGGGCAGTAATGCACATTTGCCGTAAAAACACCACGGTACTGAACAAAGAACAGAACCGGTTGAAATAAACACCGAAGGTGTTAAAGAAGTGGTGCCGGAAGGAGCGTCGCATAAAAACTGCCAGACCGAGTGTGAAAGTGGCCTGATTGAGCTGTCTGGATGAACTACAACCCATCATTGTAGTCTATTTTTGACATTTCGGCAAATAATCTTATTTCTAAATCTTGCACCCATATTGCAATATCGTTAACTTAAGTCTCACAACCCGTTCTGGTTTTGGCTTGGGAACGTTGTTAACCGGTCTAAGACGGCTTGTTTGTCAGTACCCCCAACCAAGGTCGAAACAGGACTTTACACATCATTTTATTATTTAATTAATGATATTGAGATGTAATCAACTATTTATTTGAGCGCTTAATATGTCCAAAATAAAAACCAACAACCAATTGTTAGAAGAGATAAAACTCTATATCCGTTATGGTGTGCCGGAGGATGAATACCAGGCATCGATGGATTTTGTTGATCAATATAGAAATAATATCATGGTGTTGAGACTATTGGCAGATTATTATTCCACCCTGCCCGAAGGGAGGGAGGAGGCCGTGGTAAAAATTGCCATACTCGCTTCTAAAGGGGATGTTACTCTATTTGTTTTGCAGACCACGGGACACGCGTATCTTTATGCTGTTTCCGTCAGTCAAGTCGTTTGGTTAGGGGAATATGGGGTTGATGTTGATCCAGAAATATTAAAATATTTTGGTTATGGAAGTCAGGAGGAGTTTCATTGCGAATGTGTATCAATTCAGGAATTACGGGAGTGCGATGGTGGAGACGAAGTGCGGAATCAGCCTTGCCCGGCCTGCGGCGTCCTGGAAGGAGAATACCATCTCCTCGGTTGTTCGGTGGAGGTATGTCCCTGGTGTGATGGGCAGTTAAGTAAATGTAACTGTAGATTTGAACAACTTCAGGTTGAAGAATTAACAAACGATGAGGAGTTGGAACGGTTTGCAGATTTACTCTCGGCCAAGGGGAGGATCCCCTATAAAAGGAGGCAGAAACCCGCATATCCCGGAACCAGCTGCGGCCTGGATTACAGAGGCGAAGAGGAATAAAAGGGGAGGCAGCAATCAGTCCGGGGCTCAATGTTTTTAAGTGTCCAGCCGGAAATATCTCATCTCTGGATGGACACTGGTTAGTGGTGTTATTTCAGGCTGCTATTTTCCCGTAACCGACTTGAGATATTGAAACAGGTCGGAATCGGAGGAGAGTATTAGGGATGTGTTGTTGCCAATTATTTTATTATAACTCTCCAGAGTTTTTTGGAATGCGTAGAAATCGGGATCCTGGGAATAGGCATTACCATAGATCTGTGTTGCCATGGCATCGGCCTTGCCCCTGATCGTTATTGCTTCACGGTTCGCGGTTGAGATTATTTCCTTTAATTTTCTTTCCACGGTTCCAAGGATTTCCGCTTTTTGTCCTTCACCGGTGGACCGTTTTTCCGCAGCGATTCGTTTTCTTTCCGAAATCATTCTATCGTAAACTTTCAGGCGTACCGATTTTATGTAATTCACCCTTTTGATCATTACGTCTATGAGTTCGATACCATATTGCGGTGTGACTTTTGCCGCTAATTCAAGGATCTGGTTGGCAATCTGATCGCGACCGTTTTTAGGCTTGGTTCCAATAATACTGGGGGAGGCGTTTTCCGACATGGTATCTATGGACCAGTCCGAACTGCGGATAATTTCTATTAGGTCGTTTTTATTAACCATATCCCGAACCGTACCGTCGATGATATCACTTAAAAGAGATTGCGCACGAGCCTGGTTGTTGACTGCCTGGAGAAACTGCAGGGCGTTTTTGATACGCCAGCGTGCGGTAACGTCGAGGTAGACATAGGTTTTATCGTTGGTCGGTATCTGGTTTGGGGCTCCGTCCCAGATGAGAATTTTTTTCTCAAAAATCTCCGTCTGCTGGATAAAGGGCATTTTGAGATGGATTCCCGCTTCGGTAATGGGAGTACCTACCGGTGCACCGAATTGGGTTATAACGACCTGCTTGCCTTCTTCGACGATAAAAAATCCGTCATAGACCACGACAATGGCAAGGAGAACGAGACCGACAAGAAAGAATTGTATTATTTGTTTCATATCTTTTCCTTTGGGCTATGAAATCTATTACTGTTTAATTGTAGACAGGCCGCCGCCCGGCGAAAGATTCAGCAGGGGAATGGGACCCTGTTGGTTTTTGTCGATCACGTATACCTTTTCGACTCCGGGCAGGATATCTTTCATGGTCTCCAGGTACATTCTCTTTCTTGTCACGTCCGGCGCAAGTTTATATTCTTTTAAAATATCAAGAAACCTTTGGGTTTCACCTTTTGCATTGTTGATCCGCTCCGCCTTGTAGCCGTAGGCTTCCTCGATTATTTTTTTCGCATCGCCGTAGGCTTTCGGTATTACCCTGTTGTATGTTTCCTGGGCCTCGTTAACGAGTCGTTTCATATCCTGGTCGGCTTCGTTAACTTCATTGAAGGCCGGTTTGACCGGGTCCGGCGGGTTTATATCTTGAAATTGCACCGTCCCGATTAACACCCCGCTGCGATTTTTAGGGAAGAGGCCGTCCAGTTCAGTTTGTAGTTCTTTTCTAACCGATGCGGCGAGCAGATCACGGTTGCTCAGTACGTAGTCGAAATCCATATTGCCGACTATTCTCCTGGTTACGCTCTCAGAAATATCGCGGATGGCTTGACGCACATCCGCCACCTTAAAAAGATATGCGTACGGGTCCGCCACCTTGAACTGGACAATCCAGGCGACATTGATAACATTCTTGTCGGCGGTGAGCATGAGTGATTCCATGTCGTAGTCGTGATTGCTAAAAGCTGATTTCTGACCTGGGGCTAAATTTCTAAAGCCGAACTCCTCCTTTCTGATATTTTCCACATCGACTTTGTAGAGATGGTCAATATAGGGAATTTTGAAGTGGAGACCGGACGGGGTGGTTCGCGAGTATTTACCAAGTCGCAAAATAACTCCCACTTCACTGGGGGTTATTTTGAAAAATGATGAATAGACACCCTGGAGAACGAGAAACACCAGTATCAAGGCCAACACCTTGCCGATACCACTAAAGGGTGAACCTTGTGGAGTTGATGGTTCCTGCCCGTCTCCCGGCGGAGGCGGCTTTTTATCGTCTGAAAAGAAATCTTGAAGCTTGCTAATCAGCTGAGCTACAACTTCTTCCGGGGTCTGAGGTTTGCGCTTTTTGCCCCATGGAGGTTGTTGATCCTGATTGGACATAGATAATCTCCTGATTGTTGTTGACTGCTATAGTGGAATATTCCCGTTACCCGTCGACCATACTTAGTAAGTGTCTGTCAATAAATGGCCATTTCCCCCTAACTCTTCGTTGCTTTCAAAATTTAATCCTCCGACAAAGCGAGGTACGAGACATCGCATATATGCCTGTGGTTAAATTCATCAAGCGCCTCGATTTAGTGCAAAATTGCTCATCCATGGACAGACACTAGTAAATCATAATGTCCGGCTAACGGGGAACGAGACTTTTAGTTTGTCGATCCCGAAGGGTGAAGAGTATAAGAAAAAACCGTTTACAAAGACAGTGAATGTAAACATATCCCGTTCGGTCAATAACATATTAATTTAACGATATGAAATTTGCTTTTTCATATTTTAAGACCAATGGTCAGTATAAGGGTAATAATTGCCGGCCTTGAATGCAATCTGAATCGTACAATTCGAGAAATATAGAGTCTTTTTTGTTTTTTACGCCGTTTTTTTTTACGAATTATTTTTGGCGGCATATTTTTTTCTTGTATTTTATTCTGTAAAATCAACGTGATATCGTATATTGAAGATACTTATTGCTGAAACGCACTATACCAGGCAAGGTAGACAGTGGCAAAAAAGGTAATGCCCAGAACAGTTTGTATCGTAAATGATCTGCGCATGGTCTCGTAACAGGGCAGGAGAACGACACCGCCGGAGACGAATCCGCAGAGTAGACCGAAAAGATGGGCGCCGAGATCGGTCCTTTTCCCGCCGGAACCCAGCAGGGCCAGAAGAGCAAAACCGGCCATCAGGGGGATGAAAAAGTGGAGTGTAGTGTGTTTGTTCTGCCTGGTGAGGCTTATTGTACACAACATACCGATTATTGCGAAAACGGCGGTTGAGAAACCCACGAAATAATGGTCGTGCCCATGGATTATTACATTGATATAGTTGGCTGTGACGGCGGAAATGAGTATGATGATCAGGCCGATGCCGTTACCGGTAATATGGAGGAGGAAGTGGAGAAGTATCCCCCCGAGAAAGCAGTTACCGAGGAGGTGGACAATATCCGCATGGAGGGTGAGCGGGGTTATTAGACGGTATAACTCCAGGTTGTCAAGGATAGCATTTGCATCGCCTGCTCCTCTGGTAAACCATAATGAATGGTTGTTCCAGTTACCACTCAGGTTGAAAATGTAGATAATAATGGAGATGATAACGGGGCTCATGGCCAGAAAAGTGGGTCTGAAACCATCTTCGGCAGGTGGCGCTGGGGGCCAGTTGCGATTTTCGTTAATATAGGTTGTGATTTCTTTTTTTGCCTGGGGAAATTGGTGCTCTTCTACATATATTTCGTAATGATCAGGCGTGATGCAGTTGATATGATGGGGGATGTCGACGGCACTTAGAACCAGGGAATACGCAAAGACAAGTCGGGAATCGTGTGCCGCAAAGACCAGGGTATCGTACTTTGATTCCTGCTGGTTGTCCATATTCGGCGCCCATATTTTAATGACAGTTGTTCTTTGGAGTTTGTCCGGGGGATGTTGAA
This sequence comes from uncultured Desulfopila sp., assembly GCA_964594945.1. Lineage (GTDB taxonomy): Bacteria > Desulfobacterota > Desulfobulbia > Desulfobulbales > Desulfocapsaceae > Desulforhopalus_A. Next base: position 10,585 of record CAZQOD010000010.1, on the reverse strand, counting down.
ATAGAGTGTAACAACACATTCCCGGACAAATTCCCTCCCCTGGTCCAATAGGATTATTCCAGTTTATCGCTGGTGATAATTCCGCCGAATTTTTCTTTTAATTCCAGGAGCGCTCTTTTTTGTTTCTTGTAGACATCAAAAAGGGTCTGTGGAACATTATCCTCCTTGCTGTATGCTTCATGCTGTAGATCGATGCGGGTAATAATTTTATCCACATAGAGGGCAAATTGCATATCGTACAGATCCCTGCTGTATTTTTTATCTATGTTTTCAAATAACGGGACAAGATCGTCAAACTTGGGGAGGAAGCCAATGGGGGTGTTGATGGCCTTTACGTCACCATTGGCAAATAGTTCCAGCCAGCCGAGCCATACTTTAACATCTTTTTTCTCTCCGAGGAGTGCATCGCCGGAACCACCCCGGTTTCCCTGGGTTAGAAAATAATTTAGTCCGGCCATAACGGGGCGTTTGTTGGCGGCGAATTTGGAGGAGTTGAAAAAGGTGAACTGGGCCCGCATATAATCGGCCAGGGCACCGGGGATAAAGGGTGCGTTGGCCCATGGTTGGCGGTTGACACCGGTCGCGCCGACTTCTGTGGCGGTGGCCTTTGAAACTATTGAGGCCCCTATGACCACACCCTCATCTCCGTTTCTGGCCACCCATACCGGCGGCATGGTATCGGAATCCCTGCCGGAATAAGTGATAACCGAGACCGGTACGCCCCGGGGGTCTTCGGCAAGCGGCGTGGCATGATTGGCAATGGCCGATGCCAACAGGGTACATCTTGAATTTTTATGGGACATGGGGATCGGCTTACCGGAGGAATCGGTCTTTCCCTTGAACCATTCGCCCTGGAAGTTAATACCACTGTCCGGCGCCTGTTCACCGTTGCCGATCCAATGGGGAACACCGTCCTTGACCAGAACGTTTGACCATATAACCTCGGTGGTGTCTCCCCTCAGACAATCCATAAGGTACGGGTCGCCTTCACGGTTGACATCTTCAACTATTCCGAAAATACCTTTTTCGGGGTTGATGGCCCGGAGGATGCCGTCCCGGTCGATCCAGAACTGGGCCAGATCGTCACCGATGAAATCCGTACCCACCATGGCGGTGGTCGTCTTGCCGCATCCGGACGGAGCCGCGCCGGCAAAAAATGTTTTTCGACCGCCGGGTCCCGTCATGCCGGTGATAAACATATGTTCGGACAGTTGTTCTTCAACTTTGTAATATGTGGCGTAGTCAACGCTGAAGCGATGATTCCCCTTTTTTAACAGGAGGGTATTACCGGCATAGGTGCAGAAGGTGGAATAGGTTGTCATCCAGCTCCTGTCCATGAAAATGCGGGCGTTGGGCACGTCTTCCGGTCGGTTTGGTCCCTCCGAGTGGACGTTGGTAAAAAAGAGTCCGCTCCGTTCAACCTCGTTATCAAACTCTTTGTAGCAGTTTCGGTAGAGGATTTCTGCAGAATGAAGAACATATCCGGATGATGATATTTCAATTGCCGGAATTGTCGCTTCGGCACCGGCGGGGCCGCGGCTGTAAAAGCCCACGATCATGGTTTTTCCGGCCATGATGCCGGGCATGAACTCCTGTAGGTACCGGGTGGCCTCATCACGGAGCACGGATTTTGCCATGGAGCTCATTTTTTCACCGTCGTTGATGATATAATATGTCTGTTTTACCAGGCGGGCCTGATCCTGGGGCAGATCAAAATGTATGGTATGTCTGTCTTTGGCCAGTTTTTCTTCTTCGCCTTTTGCCAGAGAATATTCTCTAATCCACTGCACGTCGGCGGCTGAACCGGTGTTGATAAAAACATTATCCGGTTGACACATTACAATGGAGTTGGCGATCTTTATTAATGCGTCTTCGCTCCGAATCGGAGCCAGTTTTTTATAATTGTCCTCGTCGAGGGTATCGGCCAGCAGTTTTTGGGCCTTGGCAATGGTATCGATGCCTCCGACAACCGCGAGGATATCGTCCCCTTTTTTTAGTTCAAGCATTTCCGGGCTCCTTTATTGATTTATGATCGGAATGGTTTGCAGGATTCAGGTAAAGCTGGGTTGAGCTGTGGTGCTGCTTTAACAGCGTCATCAGTTCTTACGAAACTTGTGTTCCTGTAATATAAAAAAACGTTTGCTGTGCGTTACGAGCAGAGCGAACGCATAATATGAGTTTTTATGGTTATCGTCAAGTTGCAGATGAGGATCGTTGCTGAAAATAATTCTTTTAAAACCGTATGATTTCACGGAACTCTTCGTTTTACTTTAAACTGTACGGAGGGATCGGTATCACGTTGGTTCTCTTTAGGTATAAGTAATTATGATGATTGTCGCTCGTCATCTGCGAGATATTTGAGAGTGTTTAGTGTCGACAAATAACTATAATCTGAGGAAACTGACAAAACAATGGTGTTAATGATTTTCTTAACTTGAAAAAAATAAAAAAATACAGGAAGATGAATAGAGTTGCAATTTTTACACAGGCAGTTTTCTTGCAAATGCGATATTTCAGACAGTTGGGTCGTTATCGCAAAATAGTGTGAAGTTGCTAAGGGAGTGGTTCCACGGAGGAGGTGTTGAAAGTAATGGAGCGGAAAAGAGAAAGGGAAATAAAACCTCACCGCAGTTGTTGTAAAGGTGTCGTTTTCTTATACCTTTGCACCCTGTTTTTATTTTTACCAGTCGATGTCGGAGCAACGGCTTTTAGTTGGTCGTTTTCTGGATTTGGCACACTGGGCCTGCTCCGTAGCGATAGTGATGAGCTTGGTTTTTATAGAGAAAGATCACAAATTGCCCCGGTCATGGACTCCTGGAAGGCTTCTTCCGATTCCCGCCTGGGTTTCCAGGTCGATGTCGAATTAAGTGATACCATGCATTCGACGGTGCAATGGGTGCCCAGGGATCATGCCGGGGAAATTCTGGAGCAAAATCTTGATTGGGCCTTTATCCGCTGGAGCCCTGGGAATGATGTCGATATCCGTATCGGTAGGGTAGGTTTCGATTCATTTTTGCTGTCTGATTACCGAAACGTCGGTTATGCCTATCCATGGATGCGACCTCCCCATGAATTTTATGCCAATGTGCCGGTTTCCCATTTTGATGGTATTGATATAAAGCGGCTCTGGAATTTGGGGGATGGTTACCTGTCCCTTAAAGCATACGGCGGCTATTCTTCACTGTTTGAAGATTATTTGACAATTGAACTCGATGGCCCGCTTGCCGGAGCAAATCTTGTGTACGAAGTCGGTAACTGGAAGTTCAAGGGCGGTTATACATTTATTAAGCTGGCGAAAGAGCAGCGCTTTTTAAAGGATGATCTGCTGTTTTTGTCCATTGATAGTGAGTATATTCCGGGTCTTGAACAGTTTGAGTCACGTATGTCGGTTAAGGGCAGTCGTTTCCATTTCATGACCCTTGGTGCCGAATATGATGACGGTACTTGGCTTATCCAGGCCGAAGCCTCATATATGAATTCCGAGGATATTTTCCATAGTGATACGGCAAGCGGTTATTTAAGCGTTGGCAGACGGATGGGCACCGTAACGCTGTATTCACTGTTTGGTATTAGTAAAACATATGATGATAAAGCTGTAATTCCTGCAATTTCACCGGACTATAAGGACGATTCCTATGCCCGTGAAACATGGGAATACTGGGACAGCTACCTAAATCTTAAAAACACCGATGAAAAATCGGTTTCAATAGGATTGCGTTGGGATTTTCTCCCTAAGTTCGCTTTTAAGGCCCAGTGGAGCCATTTCTGGGTAGTGCAGGGGGATACCGAATTGTTGTGGGGAATGATGCATTATAACAATGATCGCTCGGAAACCACGGTTAATGTGGTGTCTTTCGGCATTGACTTTGTCTTTTAGGGAGGGGAGAGTGATGAAAACTTTCATAATACTTGTCTTTCTTCTCTTTCTGACAACAGTTTCCGCTGCTGCGGATATTGTTGTGATCGGCAACCTTGATACTGATATTTCATCTCTGAGCAGCAAACAGGTTCAGGAAATATTTTTGGGGCGTACCCGCGTATTTTCCGATGGTAGTCGTGTTTTTCCTTTGGATGTGTCGGATTTACGAGTTGAGTTTTATCAAAAATTAACCCATCGGCCCATAGAGCAGATCGACGGTTATTGGGCGCGGTTGCAGTTCAGCGGCCGTTCTTCTCCTCCAGAGCTGAAAAAAGATCAGCAGGCTGTTGTTGCCGCAGTTAAAGAAAATAGGGGTGTTGTGGCATATATTGAGCGAAAGATTGTGGACGAGACGCAGGTGAAAATACTCTTTAGTGTTAAATAGGACCTAACACTGTAAATGACCGGTAAGCTGGTATAAGTGCCTTGTTACTGTTACTAGCACCCGGGTTTTTATGGTCTATTATTTCTTGTTTTTATTGCAGCTTTTACGGAGTAATATCTAAATTTTGCAATCGACAAGATTGCTGGAGATGCGAGGTATCAATAACACTTACGTATGAGAATATCCCAAGCAGACTCAGTGTAATTGTCGATCCTGAAGGGCGAAGAATATGAGAAAAAATATCCACAAAAGCAGTGGGCGGAATTATAATCTGTCCAGCCGATAACGTATTAATTTAATGGTATGAAATTTGTTTTCTCAAATTATGAGTGCAAGATGTAGGTAAGAAATGAAGTTACAACGTTTTAGAAGTCTCAACCATAAAGTTCTTTCCTACGTCGGCTGGAGTGCTTTGGCCCTGTTGCTGGCCGCAGCTTTTGTCTCGTTTTGTGTTCAGTACAAACATTCGCGCGTCAATACTGTTTCCATATTAAATCAGTTACTTGATACGGTGGAAAATACCGTCTCCGTTGCGGCGTATTCGAAAAATAAGAATATTGCCGAAGAGGTAATAAACGGCCTCTTGAAAAATGACATTGTCAACAGGGTGACCATATCCTGTGCGGAGGGGTTTGTGTTGGAGCGCTCAAGAAACAATGATCTCAACAGCGCACATGAAGTTTCTCGTCCTATTTATTCGCTCTTTGATGCTAAGGAAATAACCGGGCATATAACTATTCAACCCAGCGCCCAGTACAGTTTTACCGAGGCTAAGTATGCGACGGTCTCCAATATTTTCAGCTCGTTTATCCTTATTAGCTTAACGTCGCTGGTTATTCTCTATGTGATACGAAAGTATATATCACGACCCTTGACCTTTGTCTCCAACACATTACATGATATCAGCTCGGGTCGGGAAAAACTGATCCCTGTCTTAAAAAACAATATGAATGATGAACTGGGAAGATTAAGGGATGATATCAATACCTTACTTTCAACACTTGATGAAAAGTTTAACAGTGAATATGAATTGAGGCAACATGTTGAATCCATGGAGCGGGCGGTTCGTCATATGTATAACTCTTCAAGCGCCGGTTTGTTTTTACTCGATGTGCACGGCAGGCTTTTGACGGCAAATTCAACGTTGAGAAAAATTTTTGCCATTGAGGATCTGGAGGAACGGGAAGAACCATGTTTTTTTGCGGATTTTTTTAAGGATCGGCGCAGTTTTGAGACTCTTTTAAGTGAAGTACTGGTGTCGAATCAACTGGAATCAGGTGATTTCCTACTTGCCGACCGAGAGGGGATCGGACCGGTCTGGGTACATTGTCTACTCTCGAAAATCAGGGTTTCTCCAGAGAAAATCCATTTGGAAGGTGTGTTGTTTGATGTAACGCGTCGCGTGGAGGAGGAGAGGGCTATTCAGCATGAAGCGGCCCATGACCCGTTAACCGGTTTATTGAACAGGTATGCCGCCCAGGAAGTTTTCGAACGTGATGCCACGTATCGGAAAGCCTGTTTTCTGATGATGGATCTTGACGGTTTTAAACAGGCCAATGATACCCATGGTCATCTGGTGGGAGATAAGGTGCTGGAAATCACCTCGGACAGGTTACGGAGATGTGTGCGCTCATCGGATATTGTCTGTCGTTTCGGTGGGGATGAGTTTCTTGTTATCCTGCCCCATTGTCATTTGCCAAACCGCTCGGCCAAGATCGCGGAACAGATTGTTGCTTCCATTCAACAGCCTATGTTTATAGAAAAAGATGTGATTGTAACGGTCAGTATAAGCGTGGGTATTGCCGATGGTACTATTGATCGAGTCGTAGATTTTAACAGTATGATCGAGACTGCCGACACCGCGATGTACGAGGTGAAGCGACATGGTAAAAACGGATATTGTGTTGTGGATGAAAATGGTGAAATGTATACTAAATTTTTTGGCGTAGATTTTTCTTAACCACTATCTTCGTCATTCGGGATGGGTTGTTCCGTGGTCAAGGTTGGTTTTTTTTCGATAAAAATGGAGGTTTATATGCGCACGTTGTTCTTTCTTACTCTTTTACTGATTCTTTGCCAGGGCCAGGTGATGGCGGATGCTACCGTTCCCGAGGGCGATCTGCAGGGCGCAAGCGATATTCCTTTTCTTGGCAGATATGAAGGGTCGTTTATTGTTGCCAGTCAGCAAAAGGCGTATGATCGCTTTGTTTTGCCGACCGCTCCATTACGGGCCAAGCCGGATAAGCGGGACAGTCATAATAATATAAAATTTATCCCTGGAAAAAGTAAGGTAATCGAGGGGGAACATAATCGTCTGGTCTATCTATTGCCGTCGGGGAGAACTCCGCTCGAAGTGGTAAGCAACTATCGGGATGTGATAAAAGCTGAAGGGGGCAGTGTCCTTTTTTCGTGTCGGGAGGAGGAATGTGGTGGTGATCCCGGCCGGGCAAGTTCAGGGGGTGGCGGCGAAATGAGCATGGGCATGTTTCTCCAGTCGGAGGAAAAGGTTAGCGCTTATAATGAACCTTTTAGTAACGGGTACTGCGCTTTGACCAGCCGAATTGTTGACCAGCAGTATATGTCGGCAACCATCCCCGATAGAGATGCTTTTATTTCCGTACTGGCGTATGGGATTGCCGATAACAGTTTTTGTAAGGCCTTTAATCACCATACCGTTGTTGTGCTTGATTTCGTAGTTCCTAAGGCCGTGGAGAAAAAGATTGTTGTGGTTAAAGCCGAAGAAATGACTAAAAAGCTTTATAACGGAGGTAAAATTGCCCTGTATGGCATCTATTTTGACACCGATCGGGCTGCGGTTAAGGTAAAATCCAACCCAACTCTAGTTGAAATTGCAAAAATGTTACGGAAAAATCCCGAGATGAAAATTCTTGTGGTGGGGCATACCGATAACAAGGGTGATTTCGATTATAATCTCGATCTTTCGCAGCGCAGGGCCCGTGCCGTTGTCACTATTTTAACGACAAAGTATGCAATCGCCGCCGACCGTCTCAAGCCCTTTGGTGTCTCTTATGGTTGTCCCACGGCAACAAATAGTACCGAGCAGGGACGGGCGAAAAACCGTCGGGTTGAACTGGTGGTCAGATAAACTAAGCGTTTGCTGTAAATAACGGTGAACCGAAAAAAAGGGGGAAATGCAATGAAACTGGTTATTGGTTGTTGTCTTTGCGGTATGTTATTACTTAGCGGATGTGCCACACCTCTAAAAATTGTAGAGGTGAATGCCCCGGACGTAAACTGTGTTTTTAATCCATCGTGTACGATAGTTGTCACGGATACTACGGATACAATTCCCATTCCGGCCGGTGGCACCAATTTTCTTCAATCCAGGACATTTACAGGGGAAACAGGAGCTGCCGCAGCTGGCCTTTACGGCTATGAATACCGGATTAATTTAATCAACGCCATGGGCGTGGTGAATATTCCCTGTATCCGTTCCCTGGCGATAGATTTCGGCCAGATTGTTAGAACCCTAGATTATGACGGCGACGGCAGTCCCGATGATGTCTATATCGTCACTAAAGGCGGTATAGGCAGTGTTGGTCCGACCTCTGCAAAGGTAAATGGCGGCAGAGTTATATTTGATTTCGATAATCCCGTCTGTGTCGGAGGTAGCCCGGGCAGCGGCGATAGTTCTTTCTTTTTTGGTCTGACTTCTCCCCAGCCGCCAAACTCGGTGACGGCAACTGTTACGGAAGTATATGGTGCTGTGTATTCGGTTGGAGCCCGTAGTTCTGCGCCTGGTGCGCCTTAACAATGCCTGTGAATTTTTTACTGGATCAGCGGCGCATTTAAGATAATCTCAGGTCGGCAATTGATCGGCGGGTTGCGACTTTTGTATAGCTCCATCGGTCGCACGAAAAACTCCCGAACACTCCAGAAGGCTGAGGACATGGTTTTTGGGAACGGGATATTATGTAGATCCGGATAGAAAATTTTTGTTGGCGGATGCATTATGCTAAGATCAAAATACGCCCTCTGGTAATGCGCATCATGGGCAATAAGGACAATTTCTCGTTCATCGGCATTTTTAAGTCTATCCAGACCACACCGTAACGCCTCAAATGTCCGCACGTTAAGTTGAGGGTTATCCCTGTGCATCTGGTAGACTCTGGTATTGGATCCTTTTAATATCCCGTAATCCGCCTCCGTTGGATTGTTCAGGGGATATATCATCTTTTTGTTCAGTAACCAGACATCGGAGATTGCCCGCTGGGTAATAATTGCGGAAAAACAGTGGCGATTGGCAAATAGAAATTCCGCCAATTTTTCATTTGCCTTGCCCGGCTTAAAGAGCGGTTGATCAATTTTTGTCGGTTGGTGTGTGTTAAGACGTCCGTCGTGGGTAAAGCTGGGGGTGAAGGCCATGTATTGACTGCTGTCACACCTCATCTGCTTACTGTCCCGCCGGGCCATGGTTATCTCTTTATTAAATTCCAGATTAAAATAATACCACAGGAGCAGGCATCCGCCACTAATCAGGATAACGGCTATTGCTGCAAATTGGTAAAATTTCATTTTTTCAAGGCAGATTTTAGGGGTTATCACATGTGTTGTGGTATTGTCATTACCATATGGTTGGTGTGTGTCATTTTTCCTGGGGCGGGCAAAGAAGCACCTTGGGTTTACACATAACTCCCACTGTTTCCCTGAGCAAATGAGTTTATTTAAACAGGCGACCAGCAAATGGTGGTCAGTGGATCTTTTCAATATACCGCTTTTGTGGGCGGTTCACAAATTAAAGCCACCGCTTTTACTGGTGCGGTGGTTATTGACTTTTTCCGGAACCAGTCGACTGGAGAAAAAAACGTGCAAAAGTGGATCTTCTTCAAAGTTGGAGTAACCAGCATGGTTAACTGATCCAGCTTAAAGAGATAGTTTATTTCCATGACATGTTCTCTGTTGATTTGATGCTGATTTGGAAAACCATTTTACGAAATGACATACAATTTGTCAAAGAAGTTGCCAAAATGGATGTTAAGGGAAACCTTATGGTGTGCAATATTATTACTATGAGATGGTTTTACTGTGTAAAAGATGGTGCTTTGACACCCAGCTCACCCCAAAGTAACAGGAGGTGTTTTGATTACAGAAAAAAATCAAAACGTAAACAGGACTATGCAGCTTACATTTTGCTTATATTGGTGATATTACGGGACAAACATGCAGTTATAAAAGGGGAGCTTCAGCTTGGAGAGATAGGGGGCGAGCCTTTTTGAAAATGCTTAACAGGCTTATTTCCTCAAAAAAATTGTTCCAGCCTCAGTAACGGTTGTCGGTAAGTGAAACCACCGAAATGTTCTCAGCCACTGGATAGGAATCATTCCTCGGATAGATAGTGCCTGTCCATAAATGGCTGTTTTCGGAACCGAACAAATTGAGAAATATTGCTATTTTAATATCAGTTCTCATCTTGGTGGTCAGGCAGGCCAGCTGATGCCGAACAATGGTCAGCAGGTTGGCCGATACGATGGATGCCCACACATAGCTCTTGAACGATTCAAATCCTTTCCAGAGACACCGGTCAAGGCCAAGGCTGCGCTTCAACCAGGATATACCGGATTCAATACCTGCCCGGAAATTGCGTAATTGTTTATAAACCCAGTTGCTGTGGCACATATCCTTCACGCACAGGCCACGGCCTTTTGAAAAACAGACAGAAGCCATAGTAGCCAAATACCAAGGGTAATGCCTTGGACATGGTGAAGGGCTGAACCTTAAGGAGAGTTAAAGTTAAAGGCCGCCACAATGACTTTGGATATGCGTTGAATCCGAACGGAGGAGTAATGTTCAGGCGTCAATTGGCGAAACCAGCTCAGGCTTTACGTCCGGTCACGGCCCGATAACCTTAAGGAAACGCCCCGTGCGGAGCCGCATGCGGGGTGTTGGTGTGCCATGAGAGCAAGAAGATTTTGCTCGTAACTGTAGGAAAGATGGAGGAGGGCCCTCCGGTGACGACTTCCAGAAGTAGTTGTCAAACCACCGTGAGCTGCGTTGATTAAGAGTCAAGGTGGTGAGCGTCACGGAAAAGGTAGGACGAGATCCTGTCAGGTATGAGATATGGAGATGAGCGTAAGCGAACCGCTGATGACGTGTCGAAAGCATGTATGGTGACATCAAAAATGGGGTTGCAACACTGTCCCATGATGAGTCCAAGGGAAATCTGGTTACTGCTTGGATGGTGTCCGGCATAAAAGCGGCATGAACATATCTTAGGCTTTCTTATGGAACATGGGAACCTGTCGTTCCGATGCTAAGGGAGA
>CAZQOD010000009.1:0-43548 GCA_964594945.1 uncultured Desulfopila sp. | reverse complement strand
TTACCGCTTCTATGGGCGGTGTGCCACCCAGGATCTGACCGGTCATCATACCCGGCAGACTGACCAGGCCGGCGGCTGCCATGGAGTTAATAATGGGTACCATCCCCGTTCTCATACAATCCCGCCTGATATCGCTGCTCGCCTGTTTCCAACTCTGACCAAGGAGCAACCGTTGCTCGACCACTCCCCTTTCCTTATGCAGTTGATCCGTCAAACGATCAAGGGCCAGGGAAACCCCCGTCATTGTATTACCCAACAACATACCAAGAAGAGGAATTGCGTATTGCGGGGTATACCAGGGTTCAACCTTTATAATTACAAAAAGGGCGATTAGGGTCACTGAAAACGACGATACAAACATGGCCCCGGTACCGATTACATATCCGGCCACCCCCTTTAACCTGATCTTTTGCCGGGCCAGTACCTCCCGTCCCGCGGCAAAAAGCATAACCATGGACATCAGTACCACCATAAAAAGACTGCCGCTGGCAAATAAGAACCGCAAAACAACGCCGATTACTAGTAGTTGCGCAGTCATACGACAGCCGAATATCAGGATTTTCCACTCCAAACCGAGGCTGAGAGAAAGGCTCAGCAACGACAAAACACAGACCAGGGCCGCGGCAAGACCCAGGTCAATGGCGCTCAACGATATTACATCCATATTTCTTCCTGCATTATTCCCAGCCCCCCCCGTTATCCTTTATCCGAATCATTGCCCGCTTTAAATGTTGTCACCGTCTTTTCATACAGCCCCTGTTTTTCAACGATCAGCTCACGGTCAGTCACCCGCTGCAACTGCTCGGCATCATGGCTAACCCACAATACGGACGCCTTATTACGCCTGCGATAATCCAATACAAATGACTCCACCAGACCGGTGTGGGCTGGGTCAAGGCCGGAACAGGGCTCGTCAAGAAGCAGTACCGAAGGGCTATTGACCAAGCCGCGCAAAAGGGCCAGCCGTTGCTTTTCCCCCGTTGACAGCCTGCTGATCCGCCACGTTAAAACATCTTCACTAAAACCGAGCAACTGACAATTTTTTCGCAAGTGGTCACCCCCATCCGACACGGGGAAATGATCACCTACAAAATCATACCACCAAAACGATTCCGCCGGGATCATCGTTGCCTGGGAACGCCAGATCGGTGCCTGAAAAGAACTGCTGTCAGCGCCATCCAGCAATACGCGACCGCCATGGGGAATAAGATCGGTGACGGCTCGGAGCAGTTGCGTCTTGCCGACACCGGATTTACCACTCAAGCCCACGCACTCCCCCTGCTTAATACTGAAAGAATAAGGGCCATTATCAAGAAACTGTAAATTTTCCACCTGGAGACGGACAGAACCAACCGCCGCAATTGTCTCCGGTAACACAGATTGTTCCATTAATCTCACATATCCCTCTTCACAAACCGTCATGCAACACTGTTCACCTTAACACCCATATCCCACAGGGCATCAATTGCCGCCTGCATATCTTCCCCACCTATTCTGAGGGTAAGAAGCTGCTGTTTTTCACTATAATTTTTATATAGGGACACGGCATGGATACGCATATCACATTCACCTAAAATTTCAATAACCTCGTAAAAAGATTGATTGTTATTGCCTATCACCAGTTCAAGCCTGGTAACATCCGCATCCAGTCCCATAATCTCCATAAAAGCCTGAAATATATCCGATTCAGTTATAATTCCGACCAGTTTACCCTCATCCACCACCGGAATTCCTCCGATCTTATTTCTGCGCATGATCCTGGCACTCTTTTCCAAAGGATCCATGGGGGAGACCGTTATCGGCTCGGCAGTCATTAATGATATTACCCTGGCATGGACCGGTAAATTTGTTGCGCCCCCATCTTCAGCCGGATCGATAATAGACGGCATACCCTTACTCACATCTTCCTTACTTAATATTCCAAGGAGGTTTCCGGTTTCATCAACAACGGGAAGTCTTCTGATTTTATTCTGTTGCAGCAACACACCGGCCTCGGCAATCGTCGTCTTTTCCGTTGCCACAACCAGTTCTTTCGTCATCCACAGTTGCACAAACATATCTTCACTCCCCTAAAATCAAAGGCTTTATCACAATCTCGTTACCTGCATGACCGACAACACAACGTATACCGGTATAATCCCGTTCAAGGGTTTTTTTCGCACCGCCAATTCTCAACCGGGTCCCGGCGTAAATTATTCCATGACAAACAATCTCGGCCGAATCTATAAAAGGATCTTTCTCCTCCGTGGCCATGGTTAGACCGCGCAGATCTTTTTGCAATTTTTCCAGTCTTTTATTTACCCTCAACAATGGTGAATCATACATTTTATCTCCACCATACCGCCGTCGATCCTTTGCCTTTTTTTCTTCCAGTTCACTGATTTTCTTTTGTAATTTCAACAAACGGCTATACTGTTTTTTATCCACGCCCACCGCAATAACCGCCGCTTCAGCGTTGGGACCGCCAACAACACCACCCCGAAAACTACCGCCACACGCCACAACACCACCGACAATCCGGCTCCTTTCGTCACCATGGACATCGCCGTCCGCCAGCAGTCTGCAATAATACGCCTCCTTGCGAATAATTATATTTCCCCCCGCCGTAATTTTCGCTCGACCGACAAAATGAACATCGACATCACCCCGGGCCCGTATTCTACTTTTTTTACCGGTAACCCCACCCGAAACAACCACATTGGCCCACGACCGCACCGACGCCGCTTGTACATTACCACAGATCCGCACGTCTCCACGTGTTTTAACATTAAAATCCGGCAAAATAGAGCCGCTTACCTCCAATCCGTCCTGGCATATGATATTTCCGGTGGTATAGTCCACATCCCCGGAAATCATCAATTTGGCGGTTACCTTGATTTCCCTGTTATTTACAACACACAGGATACCCGATCTCGCCGCCCTGACCTCGTGTTTTTCTTCCAGGTAACGGGCGCCGTCGGATACCTTCACCTGGATATCCTTGCCGCTTTTCGCCGCTATTGCTTCACCAAAAACATTCGTCCCCGGCGTACCGGGGGTGGGCAAAACTTTTGTCGCAATCAACTCACCCTCGTTGACACCGACAAAAAGCCTGCGTTCACGGAAATCTATGCTGCCGTCACCCATTATCTTCCCCGCAATCGGACCTATTTCCGTCTCAAACCGAAGATAACCGTCTTCACCGGCCACCGGCAATACACCCCGCCCCACAACTATACCCTTAAGCGCTGTTTTCTCTGTGCGGAACCTGTCCAGTTTCTCCTCCAGGAGCCGACGGTCAATACCAAAAACAATTTTCTGTTCAGCCATCTCCTCCAGGAGATCATCGACGGTCACCATCGTCTCTTTGCGTAGGGGTGGAAAAATGTTCAACATCACCCGCATACCATCCGCAGATACCTTTATAATCGGCAGGACCAGGCAACTCACCGTACAGCTATCCCCATCCGTTACAGTTTTGACAAATGGATAACCGGCCATGGACGCGTAAAGCTCGGTACCCTGATCGGACAACTCCACATGTTCACCGGCCACCAGTATATTACTCAAGTCACCTTTTTCACCCGCAGCAGGTGGAGATTTCTCCGCTACTAACGAAACCAGTAGTTGCCCCCTTTCCACGCGTTGAATATTCGTTCTCTCAACTATAACGCCGTCGACCTCCGTCTCCACCTTTTCGCCGATGAAATGTTGTTGGAGCAATGTGTTTGATTTTTTTTGCGACGGATTCATTTTTCCCCTGTATCCGAGAAGTTGCCGAAAATTACCCTTGCGTCATACACCCTGTTTTCAATAGCTATAAAACAGATCCTGCAATTCGGAGATTGTTCGCTCCCTTGTAAGAGCAAGCATCAACAAAATACGACTTTTAACCGGATTAAGATCATCCGCGACAATAAAATGATCGCTGTCATCATCCACTTCAATATTGCGGCCCACGCTACCACTGCTAACACTCGAACTGCGCACAACGACCACTCCGCGGGCAACAGCCCGGCGAGCCGCCCCCAGGCAATACCTGTTAATATTACCATTGCCGTGACCGGCGATAACAATACCCCGCGCCCCTTTCTCCACCGAACAATCAATAAGATCGTCAGACATATCGGCACATGCATGAAAAATATCCACCCGCGGCAGCGACATCGACTCCTTAACGCCAAACTCACTAACAAAGGTATGCTTGCGAAACGGATAACGGAAATAGTTGGCCAAGCCGTAAATCACGGTACCAACCGGCCCGTTAATAGGTGATAAAAACGTTTCCACCGAAGTAGTATTGGTTTTTGTCAGGGAATGGGCACCGTGTATACGGTCATTCATTACAACGAGAACGCCCCGCCCCGCCGCCTCCGGATCGGCGGCGACAGCCACCGCATTATACAAATTAAGAGGCCCGTCGGCACTGATTGCCGTTGCGGGACGCATGGCACCAGTTATAACCACCGGCTTCTTGCTTTTTATCGTCAAATTAAGAAAATAGGCGGTCTCTTCCATGGTGTCCGTACCATGGGTGACAACGATACCGACAATATCTTTTGAAGCAAGTAATTCATTTATCCGCCTGCTCAACTCCATCATAATGGCAAAAGACATATCCTGGGAAGCCACATTACTGACCTGTTCACCTCGAATATGCGCCAAGGTTTCTATACCCGGAACAGCATTGATAACCTCGTCAATATCAATCCGCCCCGCCGTATAACCGAAACTCCCGGGCGCCGCAACCCCTGCGATTGTACCCCCGGTTCCCAGAATAACTACATTTCTCATCATAGCTTCCATTTTATATATTCAACCTTATAATCCCCGCCTGGAATAACGCGTTCAAAGCAACAATAATACCCAGTACCATGATAATAGCGGAGGTCAACACGGGCAGTTTCTTAATCCACCCCCTGCCCTCATCAAAACGTGCCAACCCCCTGGAGGCGGTAACCGTCATTATACCTATAATAATGAGCACCGCAGCAAGGCCCAGGCTAAAACTGACTATCAACAATAACCCTGTACCGATGCGATCAACGGATACGGCAAACAATAAGATAATAATACCGGTCGGACAGGGGACAAGCCCGCCGGCCACCCCTAGGGAAACCGTCTCTTTAAAGGAGTGGTTGCCGGATACGGTAACATCATGGTGGTGGTGATGATGATGACTGCCGAGCAGAGCGGATCTTGCCAGTAAAAAATAACCCGTGAAAAAGATCAACACTCCGGATACAACCCCCAGCCAGGGTATAAAATCACGAGACAGAGTATAGTGCGAAAGGATCATGGCAACCATGCCCAGAATAAGAACGGAAAGAACATGGGTTATGGTAACAACCATGCCCAGACGAACCGCATCAGTTATTTTCCCGCCACTACCTACAAGATAAGCGGCCACCATGGCTTTGCCATGCCCCGGACTAAGGGCATGAAAACCGCCCAGGAAAAAAGCCGTCAACATCCCCAGCAGATACAAACCAATATTATCGGTGGAACCGGATAGAAATGATTTCAACACATCCGCTTCCCCGGTTGCACCATTTTTATCTTTCCCGCTGCCAGGGGCGGACGGCAGCGATAAAGAACTTCCACGACCGGTAATATCTGGGTCACGCGCCGTAACAAGTACCAACTCACGGCCATCACCCTTTAAAAAAACAGGCCCCATATCACCAAGGACGGTTACAAAATAACTGAGACCATCCATATCACCACCGGAAAAATTACGATCCATTATACTCAACCTGTTATTATCCCCCGTTCTCTCTTTTAACAGGGGGATATACCAGATGAATTTACTATTAAGACCCTTTTTAAAATCGCTTTCGTCTGCAAAGGTTAACGACCTCTCCATCTCCCTGGGCTGCAAAGGCGTCTCACCTTGTTTACACACCACATTCGGAACCAGCAGCGCATTGACTCTTTCAAGAAAGATACGCTGCTCCTCCTTATCCAGGATATTATCTCTATTCCTGTCCGGCTGAAGAGTAAGCACGATATTCGGGCCGAAGTGGGTCGTATACTCCACCATCAGGGTGGTTTTCATATCGGAAACCACCGTCCGTTGCAATACTCCTCCTAAAGGATGGGAAAAAATTGCAGGAGTCGGCAGCAACAACCAAGACATTGTACTTACTAAAAACAGTAAACTTTTGGTTTTTATAAGACGCATTTCCATATTTATCGTATAATGGTGCGGTAATTTAAGCGATTACGATCTGACAACCACTCCCTGAAGATACATATTGCTTAAATACTGCGTACAGAAAATAATATTTTTAGCTATTAAATCATTTGGTTACCATAGTATACCGAATGATTTTGTTCATTGTCCTGATAAAAAATCTCATATGTATTACGCCCTTCAACATTTAACCACTAACTATTATACACCGCAAAGAGCGGAATGAAAACACGACAACAGCCGAGGAGACAAAACATATGGCAAGTACCCTTTACACCAATAACGAAAACCGACCCGGCTCAATCATCTACATCCCCCACGGGGGCGGGCCTTGGCCACTACTCGGCGACACCCGGCATACGGATCTAATCAATTTTTTCAAAACGGTTACCACCCGGCTCATAACCCCTGCGGCCATCCTCGTAATCAGCGCCCATTGGGAAGCCGAAAGACCCACCGTCACCGCCGCTAAAAATCCTCAACTAATTTACGATTACCACGGTTTTCCGGAAGAGACCTATAAAATAACCTACCCGGCACCAGGTAATGTTGAACTGGCCGAAAACATCATCCGGGTCTTACAACAACATGGTATCCCTGCAAAAACAGACACGTCACGGGGTTTTGACCACGGTTTTTTTGTGCCTCTGAAAATCATGTACCCGCAAGCCTCAATACCCTGTGTTCAACTCTCCCTTATAAACACCCTTGATCCAGCCGACCACATTGCCATGGGCAGGGCCCTGGCGGATATGGACGATGATAATCTGTTGTTTATCGGTTCAGGAGCCTCTTTCCATAACCTCAGGGTATTCCATGAACCACCAAGCGAACCGGCTGAAAATAACAATAACGCCTTTGAAGAATGGCTCGTCGACACCATGTCCAGCAGACAACTAAACGAGACGACCAGACAACAGCGCCTGGAAAACTGGCGGGATGCACCCGCCGCCGGATACTGTCATCCGCGGGAAGAACATCTTCTCCCCCTGCATGTATGTTACGGGGTTGCCGGTGCACCAGCCAGCCATATCGAACAGGTAACCTTTTTAGGAAAAAGAACCAGCGCCCATATCTGGTAAAACGGCGGGGCGTCAACTCAAGAGTATTCCATGTTAAAATCAGTTAAAATTAAACCGGCCAGATCCATCCCTATTATTATAGCCATTGTTGCACCATTTTTGATACTGCTGATTTCAACGACCTGCCTGATATATTATCTCTCCCACGGTCTCGATGTAAATAACTCCCTTGTTCTGCTCCTCCATGGTATCGCGATTTTGGCAAGTTGCATACTATCATTTTTCACGGCACAACATCTCACCAAAACCATCACAACCCTAAACCACAGCATGCGGGAACTGGCCGAAGGTAAATGGAAAAATAATATCAGCGAATCAGGCCCGTTTTCAGAAGTAAACACCCTGATCCGCTCGTACAACAACATGGTGCACCAGCGGCTGCACAGTAAATCCGGTCATCTTAGACGAAGGAGCAGCGACCGTAAGGAAAGGGACAAAGATCTACGGGAGAGTAAAGGACGACTGGTGGCGATACTGCAGGCAATACCGGATCCACTGGTAGTCTACGACAGTAATGGCTTCCCACTTTATATGAATCCTTCTTTTACCAAGGTGTTCGGCTGGACAAAAGATGAATTTGCAGGGAGAAGAATTCCCTTTGTTCCCAAGGAAGAAGAAAAAATTACACGGGAAAAAATAAAGGAAATATATAAAACAGGTCGACCCACTCAATTTGAAACGACACGATTAAACAAGGACAACAGGAAAGTAAACGTTCAGCTGTCCGCCGCCATTGTCAAAGATCTCACCGACAGTCACACCGGGCTGGTCGTCATCCTGAAAAACATTTCCGAGCGTATGGCAATGGAAGAAGAGTTGCGGCACGCCCATAAAATGGAATCCATCGGCACCCTCACCAGCGGTATAGCCCACGATTTCAACAATATTCTCAGTATAATCGTCGGCAATTCGGAGCTGGCGCTGGAAAACATACCGGACTGGCATACGGCACATCTCAACCTAAAAGAAATTAAAAACGCCGGTCTAAAGGCCTCCGCCATCGTCAAACAGCTACAGAGTTTCAGCAGAAAAACAGACCATAACCTTGTTCCCATCCAGATAGGACCCATCATCTACGACACTCTAAAACTTCTCCGCTCAACAATCCCGAGTACCATAGAAATACGTAAAAATATTTCCGCAGCGGACAAAACCGTTCTTGCGGATCCTATCCAGATCAACCAGATAATAATGAACCTCTGTATCAACAGCTACCACGAGATGGAGGAAAGCGGCGGCATTATAGAAATCACCGTCGATGATATGGACACCCCCATCGATCCGAACAACGCTAACAATAACTCCACCGACGAAAATTATGTACGCCTGTCCATCAGCGACAATGGCAATGGCATAGACCCTGCCATTGTGGATCGCATATTTGATCCCTATTTCACCACAAAAGATATCGGTAAAGGCTCGGGAATGGGACTGGCGGTTGTCCACGGCATCGTCCAGAATCACGGGGGAACAATCAATGTCGAGAACCGCCCCGGCCAGGGCGTTACGTTTACGATATTGCTGCCGACAATCGAGGCATCTCCGGCAATCGCAACAACGGATAAAACCAACCTGCGACTGGGTGACGAAACAATACTCATTGTCGACGACGAACAGGCCATCGTCACCATGACCCAGAATATGGTGGAGCAGTTGGGTTACTGCTCCGAGGGAACCACCTGCCCCGAAAAGGCGTTAAGCCTCTTTCAGGAAGATCCCGATGCCTTTGACCTGGTCATCTCCGATATGACAATGCCCAAAATGACGGGCATTGCCCTGTCTGAGAAAATAAAGGCTATCAACCCCAAGATACCGGTTATTATCTGCACTGGCCATGCCCCCGTCCTCAACTCGCAAAAGACGGACGACTGCGACGTTGCCGCCTATATAACCAAACCGACCCCCATGCACGAACTGGCAGAAACTCTCCGTCAGGTACTAGATCGCAAGAAACATAACCCTCCCGCGCTGGGAAGTTCCCCGCATTAGTGCCTTACTCCGTAAAAGCTGTAATAAAAAACAAGAAACAAGGCACTTATACCAGCTTACCGGTCATTCCCGGTGTTAGTAGTTCAGGTATTCCACCGGAGATAGCTACTGCCCTGATGCCAACGTTTCTTCGAACCCTTTATCAGGAATAACCGCTTGTGTTCTGTACGCATCCGTGGCCAATCTGTCACAACGTTCATTCCCCTCATCCCCTTCATGCCCCTTCACCCAACAAAAGACCACATCAATACGCGCGAGTATTGCAGATAACTTCCGCCAGAGATCGACGTTGGCAACAGGTTGACCATCTTTTTTCCGCCAACCGTTGCGAATCCATCTATTTATCCATCCCTTGTTAACCGCATTAACCAAATAACTGGAATCCGAGAATAGCCTGATACGACTGCGACATTCCTCAAGCTCCGACAGGGCGACAATCGCCGCCAACACCTCCATACGGTTATTAGTGGTCAGACGAAAACCTCCCTGCAATTCCCTTAACCGGCCATCTTCCACGATAACGACTCCGTAACCGCCGGGACCGGGGTTTTTCCTGCAACCCCCATCAGTATATACAACAACCTCACCTGGGAACTTCTGCTGTAAAGCGACAACGTCTATCCCATCTTCCTTATTTTCCTCTTTAGAAAAGGTCGGATTTTCAAGCCACCGTCGCGCCGCTTCTTCACTGGCAAAACCTTTAAATTTTGCCCCTGGAAACGATTTCACCTGTTTTTCAGTTGTGGCCCAGTCTTTGAAAATTCCACAAACCCTGCCGACGGCTACGCCATAAAATTTTTTCTTCGCCATTCTTCATTATCCTGCCCCTGGAAACGGGGGAAATTCATTAACCTAAGAATTAAATAAAGCATAAAGCCCCATTCCGGCCTTAACCTGGTTTACAATATTCCCGGAACAAGATCGGCACGAGAACCAAGGCTTAACTTAATGATATTGCTATCAGAACTGAAAACAAAAAGCCGGATCGCCACCCTTTGGCAATCCGGCTTGATTTTCTCTACAAACCTGTAGATCTAGCAGCCGCCGATGCCTCAGCCGCCGACACTCTTTTTGTTCTTTTTGGCGGCTGCCTCACCACTCTTGGCCAGGGAACCACCAATGGCATCACGGGATACCTTTACCACCACCCCATTGGCGACTTCCAATTTAACTACGCCATCATCCAACTCCGTGATAACACCATGTAATCCACCCTTGGTAATAACACGGCTACCTTTTTTCAGCGCCGACAAAAAGGCCTGATGCTGTTTAGCCTGTTTCTGCTGCGGCCTTATCAATAAGAAATAAAAGACCACAAAAATAAGAATAAGCGGAATAAATGAGCCAAAACCGGCAGCTCCACCTCCACCAAGGGCCGGCCCGGCCGCATGGGCAACTCCTGTCATGTTCAATCCTCCAAAGAATTTACGGATGTATGCAAAACAAACTCCCTCCGGAGTTATTTACACTACTGTCTAATACCAAAATCTCACCCTTCGGGAATTTATAAAAACACTTCCCGGCGGCTAAATAATTCTGTGCATGGTAATCATTCGGGCTCAAGCTTGCTATAAAAATCTTTCCGGAACTCCATGAAACTGTCCATCTCAATGGCCTGACGGATACCAGCCATCAACGTAAGATAATAATGGAGGTTGTGAATCGTGTTAAGATGATAGCTAAGAATCTCTCTTGCCTGGAAAAGATGGCGCAGATAGGCCCTTGAATAATTCCTGCACGTGTAGCAGGAACAGTTCTCATCCACCGGCCTTTCGTCATCACGAAACCGTGCATTTTTTATGGCAATTTTCCCTCCGGATGTAAAAAGAGAACCGTTTCTTGCATTTCTGGTGGGCATCACGCAATCAAACATATCCACACCACGATACACCCCTTCGACAAGATCGGCCGGAGTACCCACCCCCATCAGGTAAACAGGATAATCGGCGGGCAGCGCGGGCACAGTCGCCTCGGTCATATCGTGCATCAACTGCTTATCTTCACCCACGCTCAGACCGCCGATGGCGTAACCGTCAAAACCTATGTCTATCAGCGCCGCCGCGTGATCCCGTCGCAGACGCGGATACATACCACCCTGAACAATACCAAAAAGCAGCCGCTCTCTTTTCGTATGGGCAATGCGACAGCGCCTGGCCCATCTGGTCGTGAGATCAGTTGCCTGAATGGTCTCGTTCTCCGTCACCGGGTAAGGAATACAGGTATCTAGACACATCATTATATCTGAGCCGAGGGACTGTTGCACATGGATCGCATCTTCAGGACTTAAAAAGAGTTTAGAACCATCAAGATGTGAACGAAAGGCGGCGCCCTGTTCGGTTATGGTCGCCAACTCCTTAAGACTGAAAATCTGGAAGCCGCCACTGTCCGTCAAGATGGAACCACGCCAGTTCATAAAGGAATGGAGCCCGGCAAATCTCTCGATGAGTTCATGGCCCGGTCTGATAAAAAGATGATAGGTATTGGCAAGGATTATCCCGGCCCCCATCTCAAGCAGATTTTCAGGGGTAACCGCCTTTACGGTTCCCTGGGTACCGACGGGCATAAAGACCGGAGTTTGGAATACACCCTGCCTCGTGCGAACTTCGCCACGGCGGGCCGCGCATTCCGAGGAGCGCGACAATAATGTAAAAGGTGATCGTTGTTTCATAATATCTCTTTTAACCGCAAGGGGTCATCTTTTTTACAAAGTTTTTGCATTTTACAATTTTTTCTGCATACTATTAACTATACCCTAACATCAACAAGCAGAGATGAAAGAGGTGATTCGCGGAACCATAAATTTACACCAGGGTTCCGGAGTTACGTAATACCACCCAACCCCCCTGGCAGATTGTCCGAGAATAGCAGTTTTGCGGATATTCCACCAGACATAAAATCCAACATGAAAACAGTCGTTATCATAGAAAATGAAGTCGTGGAGCTTGAAATCCTGGTCGATCTCTTTACGAGATGGCAGCGGGAAATCAATATTATGACGGCCAGGGAAGAAGAAGCCGCGATCAGTATCATGTCCAAACAACAGGTGGATCTGGTCATATGCGATCTTGCCATCCCCGCCGACAACAATCTTAAAAAATTCGCGCAGATCACCCATTCTTTTCCCTGTGTACCCTGCATTGCCCTATCAGCCGATACAAACACAAAAAAAGAAGAGGTACTCAGGCACGGTGCCAGCCACTACCTGGAAAAACCCATTGACACATCACTCCTGTTGCAGCATGCAAAGGACCTCCTCGATATAGGGACCAGCGGCACGATCAAGGGTATTCCGATCCACAGTTTCTTGCAAATTCTTGAAAGCGAAGAAAAAACCTGTACTCTGCAAATCAACAGAGCCCACGACATGGGCCTCCTCTACATAAAAAAGGGGTTATTGATCGGGGCCGAAACAAACCACCTCATGGGCGAAGAAGCTGCCTATGTAATTCTCGCCTGGCAGGAAGCAGTGATCCAGATACGCTTTTTCAATAACCAGCGTAAACGACAAATCAATAAACCACTGATCTCAATCATTATTGAAGCCGCCCGGCTCAAAGAGGAACGGGAAAAGAAGCTGACCCAGACACCCCTGGGCAAGAAACACCAGCTTCCCCTCAGACATCTCCCGACAATGGGGAAACGCATTCCACTTGAAATAGGATCTCGCATGAAGCTGGAATTCCCGCACCTCAGCACCCTCTTTGAAACAACAATGATCGGTATGTCCCAGGATGATTTTCTGATATTAACCAACCCCCAACCATTTTCCGATATAGAGAAAATAGTTTGCGATAACCAGCGCTTACTAATTAAATATATCCACAAGGGCAAGGTATGGATGTTTAAATCACAACTTCTTACAACCATTGCCTCGCCGAAACAGCTTATCTTTATCGAATATCCTGGAGTAATTCATTTCCATGAATTACGAAAAAACAAACGGTTATCAATTTTTGTGCCCTGTACCTTCCACCTCCACGCCCATGACGCCCTATACGGCGTCCTGATCGACCTAAGCAGCAGTGGCGGACTCTGCCATATTAAACGGAAAAAAGATACTCAACTGCCGACATTTCATCTCAACAGCCAGGTTATTCTCCACTGCCTGTTACCCGGTATTAAGGAAGAACAAAAAATTGACGGTATAATCAGAAATATCGAAGCCAACGACGACGGAACTGAAATCGGAGTCGAATTTACTAATATTTCGTCGCATATTACTGATATTATAAATCAATACCTTTACTCCATAGAGGAGGGGGTGTGTTGCTAGGTTTTTTATATTGCATTTTTTTATAATTTTTTTTTACAAGGGGTAAATAAAACTAGGCAGGAACGTTATTTTATTGTCTAATCCGTACAAATGGGGATTGCTGGGAACTCACCCGAGGCCTCGTCCCGCAATGTACCGACACCTAAGAGGTTATCCGAGAATAGGTATTTTCATTCTCGTCCCAAGCTCCCATGAGCTTATCCGGAAATGGCAATTTTGTCCGAAACCGGGCTTGTCAAAATAACACGCACAGACATTTAGTGCCTTACTCCATAAAACCTGTAAAGAAAAACAAGAAAATAAAAGTAATGTTCAACTTAACGGGTTCATAACAGAAACAAGGCACTTACTTGCAGCTTGTCTGCGTTAGTTGATATTAAGAGCGTATTTTTTGACAACAACAAAGATCCTGGGCAAAAAACATTCTCCAACAAGCTCGCGACAGGTGTGTACAGGTGCCTTGTGGTTAATATGAGTCACTTGGGGTCGATATTACTCGTATTGGTTCGGGATGTGAGTTGCTGTCTGTCCATGGATGAGCAATTTTGCACTAAATCAAGGCGCTTGATGAATTTAACCACAGGCATATATGCGATGTCTCGTACCTCGAGATATCGGAGGATTAAATTTTGAAAGCAACGAAGAGTCAGGGTAAAATGGCCATTTATGGACAGACACGAGTTAACAGCTTGGTTTTTAAATCCACATGCCTGTTCTTTTTTTGCAGGTTCCACGGGGTAAGACACCTGAAACATATTCCCGTCTCGTTGTATTTATCGAATAACTGCTGAACGTCACGCCAATTCCTGCCACGGTGACGTTTGGCGTATCCTTAGGATTTCCATTTGGGACGCTCGCCATGAACAAAACAACTGCCGGACTCAGTATAGGTGCCAGACTAATCATAACTTTTATCAGCTTCACCATCATCATAGGTGTATCTCTGGTAATTGTCTACCAGCACTATGTACCAAAACTTGTTAACGAACAGATTAACTTACGCGCTTTTGCCATAGCAAAATCTTTTTCTTCAGCGGTCCTTGAACCGGTAATGGTGCGAAACTATTTACGTGTCAATAAAATTGCCGAGGTTACCGCCCAATTGCCCGATGTCGCCTACGCTTCCGTTTTTAATAAACGCGGTTTTCCCATAGCCGGAATTCTCGGCGACCCCACCCGCTTTGATCCAAATTTCATCTCCATTGTCAAAACCAAGGGCTTTCCGCGGGATATCATCGAACAAAACAAAGCAACCGTTGACGGCAGGGCCAGGAAAAAAATCCTGACCATCGGTCAAAAAAAGGTCTTGGACGTGGCCCTTACTTCCGGTAAAAACGGTGCCGAAATTCACTTGGGCCTTTTTGTCGGAGATATTCAAAAAGCGGTGCGCAACAGCCTAACCCCCCTGCTTGCCCTGCTGGCAGCCATTGCCATACTCGGTATTATAGCCGTGATATTTGTCGGTCGTACCATCTCCAGGCCAATTCGCCAGTTAACAGAACAGGTACAGGAAGTCTCCATGGGTAATCTTGACCTCCAGCTCAACGTAAAAGGCGGCGGCGAGATAAGACCCCTTGTGGAATCGTTTAGACGGATGCAGACTTCCCTACAATTCTCAGCCAAACAGCTAAAAAAACGCCATGAATAAGACTCTGATTTCCATCATAGTGTTAGCACTATACCTCTCCATGGTACCCTGCAGTCGCGTATGGTGCTCAGACCGGTATTCATTCTCCATGCTCCCCCGCTATGCACCGGAGGAGATCATTAAGAGGATCACCCCCCTTGCCGTCTACCTCAGTAAAAATGTCAACATAAAGGTCGAGCCGGTAGTCAGCCGTGACTTTGACGAATACAGTTCGCGTCTGCGCCGGGGCGATATTCTCATCGGATATGAAAACCCCTATATTTATACCCTGGTTTCCAACGAACACGAAGTCCTTGCCAAGGCCGTCAAAGGACGTAGTGGTGATAAATTCCGTGGAATTATCATTACTCGGACCGACAGCGAAATCGTCGATATAGACGATCTCAGGGGTAAAACCATTTCCATTGTCAGTAAGACCTCAGCCGGTGGATTTCTTTCCCAGCAGGCCACCCTGCAAAAGGCAGGTTTTGACCTAAATCACGACATGGTTCTGGTGGAAGCTCTGGATAATAAACAGGAAAATGTTCTACTTGCCGTCTATTACGGTGATGTCGATGCCGGTTTTATCCGGGAATCCGCCCTGCACGTTGCCGATAGTTACCTGGCACCAAGTCAGATCAAGGTAATTAAACGTACGGAATGGCTGCCCAACTGGGCACTGTCCATTAATAAAAAAGCGCCTGCCGACATCAAAGCATCAATTAGAAACGCCGTATTAAGGCTCGAAGAAGGAAACAGTGTACTTAAAGCTCTTAAAATAAAACGTTTTGAAAAAGTTCAGGATTCGGACTATGACGTCATCCGTATGACTGTTGGAATGCCGATTCCCCAACGCTGATAGAAGGAAAAGTAAAAATGAAATGGTTGACAATCATCGTACTGCTTTTTGCCTCAGTCCTGCCGAGCCGGGGTGCTGAATATAAAATATCCATGTTGCCGAGGTATTTCCCGGAAAAACTCACGGCCATGCTCAGCCCCCTGGCTGATTATCTCTCGGAAAAGACAGGAGAAGATATAAAATTTGTTCTAACGAAAAATTTTGCCGATTATGAAAACAGGGTCAAGAGCGGCGAGATTGCCATTGCTTATCAAAATCCGCTGGTGTATATGAACGTGGCTAACGTCCAGGAAGTTACGGCCATTGCCAACAAGGGAAAGGATGGCGTTAAGTTCAGAGGGATAGTAATTACCCGCCCCGACAGCCCCATCACCTCGCTGGCTGATCTCAAAAATAAGCATGTAATGATTGTCGGAGAAACATCGGCAGGGGGGTTCCTCTCGCAAAAACTCAGCCTGCGGCAAAACAATATTGACACATCTTCCATCACCTTCGAGTCTGCTGCGGACAACCGCCAGGAAAACGTGATCATCGCCGTCAGCATCGGAGAAACCGATGCCGGTTTTATCCGGGAATCCGCCCTTCATAAGGCCGATAAATACATTATGCCCGGCAGTATTAAAACCATTGCCGCAACCGCCTGGCTGCCCAACTGGGCCTTTTCCACCAACCGCTCGATGGATCCCGCCCTGCGCGACAAAATCAGATCGGCGGTTCTTGCCCTCAAGGCCGATGGTAAGGTTCTTAAGGCCCTTGGCCTCAAAGGTTTTAACCCCGCATCCGACCACGATTACGAAATTATGCGTCAACTCACACCGTAGGGGCTTCCACCACCCGCCTCGCCGGTGGCGATAGACAGAAATCGTAAGCTTGCCAATTGCAAAATTTAAGTGTAAATATAACGCGTTCGTGTAAATCGCAACGGGCTATTCACTTGGGATCCACAAGACAACCACTCTTATTCTAACTTGCCAGGGAATATAACAATGCAGAAGCAGAGGATTGATTATGATGCGCTCATATCAACACTACACCAATTTTGTCTTGAAAAACAAACAGGAACACTTTTTGTGAGTACGGATGATAATCGTTCCGTCCGCTTTGCCTTGGATAACGGCCGGATAATTTCCTGCATACACGGAAGAACCCGCGGCAAAGAGGCCATACCGCTTATCACCGCCATTAAATCGGGAAGATATTCTTTCAACAGCTGTCTATTCGATAAACAGCAGGATACGGATTTTCTCCCGTCAACCGAAGAACTCCTCTTAAACCTTGGGCTATCACTGGAAGCGATTGAACAGGCAGATAATCATACCAAGACACCAACCACCAACATACCCGAAGTTACCACCATTCCACCTCCTCATGATTTTCTTCGTTTTATAGAAGAACAACTTGCTCTTCTCCTCGGCCCTCTTGGATCCACCATATGCAATTTATACGCTGAAAGAATACAAAACGCCACCAGCCACGAAGACTTCTGCAATATAGTCAATATTATAACCGAAGCCATCGGCAACACTGAAATTGAAGAACAGTTTCGCCTAAAAATATGGGAGCAATACGGGGGTAATTAGTAACCACCGCTAAAACTGGTGGCCTTAATTTGTGAACCACTCAAAGCGGTATGTTAAAAAGATTCAGGGATCGGACAGGGTGGTGCTTACGAAAAAAGAGTTGGCCGCAAAACACGCGGCCCCAACCAGACCGGCATCCTCCTTTTTAATCACATATACCGGAATATTGGAGAGCATATCTGCCATTATCCCCTTGTTACGAAAACTCTCCAGAAAACCTGTAAAGGAAATTTTCCCCAGCAACCTAGGAACAATACCACCGCCGATATAAAGACCTCCGTCGGCATAGACCTTCAGAGCCAAATTGCCGGCCTCACCACCGAGAATAGTTAAAAACAATTCAATAACTTTTATGCAGAGGGAACAGGGAGGGTCATTGAGAACTCCATCAATAATGAGCGGCGTCCTGTCCTGCTGTTTCCCCATTGCCTCACTTATGTGAGACGATCCCGATAATTTATAGTATTCACGACAAAAATCATAGAGATCGGACAGGCCAACACCGCCAATAACCATCTCGTAGTTCACGTGTTCTCCCCGTCCCTGCATCCATTTCAACAACGACAGCTGCACATCATCCACAGGGGCAAAATCCACATGACCTCCCTCGGTACCCCAGGGAAAACCCCGGCCATCGATTTCGGCAAACAAACCTTCTCCCAGACCAGTGCCGACGGCAACAACTGCCCGCACCCCTCCTTTTTGTCTTGTACCCCGCTGTATTTCAAAAAGATCATCGGTGGCGAGTTGCGGCAAAGAGCTGCACAATCCGGTCATATCATTGATAATGGTAATCCTTTTAAAACCAAAACGCTTCTCAATATCGACACCATCAACCTTCCAGGGCAAATTGGTCATCTGCACACAATTCCCACGAACTATTCCCGCCACCGCCAGACATCCCACGGTCGGCACATAATTGCTAGATGCCAAAAAAGAATCTACCAGTTCCAACACTCCGGAAAAATTTCTATTTAGATATCTCTTTTTATAAACAGGAACAGTGCAGGATAAATTCGGGCGAAAGATGGCAATATCACTCTTTGTACCACCAATATCCGCGGCAAGCAGCAATCCATTCTCCTGTCCACTAATCTCTTCGTGGCATAAACTCATCTCGGCAAATTCCTACGCCAAGTTTGTAACCAGTTGGATTTAAACATTTTGCACAGATTCAGGCAAATGCACGTCATGTTGTGGAAAGGGAAAGGATATCCCTTTTTCATCAAATGTAAGTTTAATTTTTTCGGTCAAATCAAAATAAACCGCCCAATAATCCCCTGTCACAACCCAGGGTCTAACAATTAAATTTACCGATGACTCAGCCAGTTCGGAAACAGCGATCAACGGAGCGGGATCTTTCAGGATACGAGTTTCTTCTTTAAGGATTGTCTGCAGCGTCTCCTTGGCCAAACGGATATCATCGTCGTAGCCGATACCAATGACCAGGTCAATCCTCCTGGTTGGGTTGGTGGTAATATTAGTGATTGTGCTATTAGAAATCCCGCCGTTGGGGATAATCTTCCGTTGATTATCGGGGGTATTAAGGATGGTACTAAACACGGATATCTGTTCAACGGTCCCGGTCTCTCCAGCAACCGTTACAACATCCCCGACCTTAAAGGGTCTAAAGAGGATGAGCATCACACCCGACGAAAAATTAGCCAGGGAATCTTTAAGGGCAAGACCAATTGCCAGGGAGGCAGCGCCAAGGACGGCGAGAAAAGAGGTCGTCTTAACTCCCAATTGCCCGACAGCCGCAATAATAACTGAAACCAACAGGGCGTAATAGACTATCCCCTGTAAGAATTTAATCAGGGTTATATCAACACCTTGTTTGGTGAGTATGGAAACCAGGATATTTGTCACCTTGCCAGCAAACCACCTTCCTAAAACAAAGATCACCAATGCGGCTAACCCCTTGAAAAGATAAGAGATCATCACCGGCTGCAGGGTCTGAAACATTGCCGCATCAAAATGTATATTCATCTTTTTCCTCCTTAATATCTGGAAAGATTAAACCTCGACGGGATATTTAACTACATCCTTACATAGTTACAACATATTACCCAGGTCATGCACGCAAAATATGAGAAAATAAGTTTTATACAATATCATTCAACGCCATTGACAATTCTTGCTCATATTCTTCACCCTTCGTAATCGATAAATTTAAAATCTTCATCAACTGCCGGGAATTTGAGATATCATGGGCGATAGCGCATAAAATTCAGTGACCACACATCACTCTGAAATCAACGTAATATCCCATGCTTCCGTGCGACCATCATCCTCCGGATTTTTAACGATACTAAACTCGAAAATATTGGTTGTATCCAGAAAAAGGGCGTCATTTACCTCGGGTGCCTTAGAGCAATGAAAAAATACGGACTCTGCGTTAAGACCTTCTATGGAAAGGGTATAATAACGCATAAAGCCAAACCCCCTGTCCGGATTATAATTTATGGCAATACCCCTCTGTTTCTCTTCACCGTTCCGGGTAACGATCGGCAACAGCCCCGGAACAAGATAACCGGACATAAAGCTGTCCGCCGTTTCTTTCAAAGCGCCTGAAACATTTTTAAAGCCGATGACCTCCACCCGGCACCCCATGTTTTGCAAGGCCAGTACCAGGCGGATAAAATCTCCGTCTCCAGTGAGAAGAATGATTCGGTCCAGGTTTCTGGCCTGGAGCAAGGCATCAATGGCCAAATCCATATCCGCATTGGCCTTGGTGGTCAGAATCCCCTCATCATCAATATAGTGTTTTACTATTTTCTTTATAAGTTTGAAACCGCATTGACGAATCACATCATGATAACGGTACAGCTTCTGCCTGTAATCAGCATCCTCCCTGGTGCGCTCGCGATCTTCCGCCAGATATGAATTTGCCCGAAGCAGAATAGAATTACCACTATTTGCAAGATCGGCCAGAACATCGTAACGAATACCATAACCGCCGCACATCCTGATATTTTCGGCATCTACATATATTCCGGTCTTAAGCATCTTCCACATCCTCCGCACAATCGAATATATGGTCCATCAATTATACAACCTGAAACTGCAACATATCGATAACAAAGCTGTTTCATTGCGATTATCGAGCCCAAATGGCAAAACTCAGGCGCAAGCCAGACCGGACAAACTCCCAGTTATTCCCATTCAATGGTTGCGGGCGGTTTAGATGAAATATCATAAACAACCCTGTTCACTCCGCGAACTTCATTTATTATCCTGGAGGAAATTTCAGCCAATATTTCATACGGCAACCTCGACCAGTCAGCGGTCATGGCATCGCGTGAGTCCACTGAACGAATAGCAATAACATGTTCATAGGTCCGACCATCGCCCATCACCCCCACCGTCTGAATAGGTAAAAGTACCGCAAACGATTGCCACACCTTTCCATACCAACCACTCCTCCGCATCTCATCGAGCACTATCAGATCCGACTCCCTGAGAATTCGCAAGCGCTCCGCAGTAACTTCACCCATTATGCGTATCCCGAGCCCCGGCCCCGGAAAGGGCTGGCGATAGACGGCCTCTTCAGGTAAACCAAGCTCAAGCCCAAGCTCCCGCACCTCGTCTTTGAACAGTTCGCGTAGAGGTTCTATAAGGTCGAGTTGCATTATCTCGGGCAGTCCACCGACATTATGGTGGGATTTAATTGGAGCTTCCCCCCTGAAACTCACCGATTCAATCACGTCGGGATAGAGAGTTCCCTGGGCCAGAAACTTCACCTTCCCTATTTTTCCGGCCTCTTCCTCAAATATTTTAATAAAGCCCAGGCCGATGCGTTTTCGTTTTACCTCGGGATCCTCAACCCCTTCCAGCTCCTTTAAAAAAAACTCCGATGCGTCCACATCAATCACGTGTAACCGTGTCTTTTCTTTAAAAAATCGCAAAATGGATTCAGTTTCTCCACTTCTCATCAGGCCGTTATTAACATAAATACACGTCAACTGATCGCCAACGGCCCGATGCACCATGGCGGCGACAACCGAACTGTCAACGCCACCGGAAAGAGCGCATATAACATTATGCTCCCCCACCATCTCCCTGATGGCAGCCACATTGGAGGCTATAAAGGAGTGCATCGTCCATTCCGGGCGACAGTTACAGACGGCAAAGATAAAGTTACGAAGGACATCGGTACCGATCAGGGTGTGGGCGACTTCGGGATGAAACTGCACGGCTGCAAATAATTTTTCTCGATGTTGTAGGGCCGCATAGGGTGAATTATCACTCTTTGCCGTAACATCAAAACCTGAAGGAATCGTCTCCACGCGGTCACCATGACTCATCCAGACCTGATGTTTCACTCCGCCATCCGTAAGACCTGCAAAAATACCATCAGTCCTGGAAATTTCCAGATCCGCTTTACCAAACTCCTGTTTTGCGGCCCTGGCAACCTTACCTCCGAGTTGCTCTATCATCAGCTGGGCGCCATAACAGATGCCAAGTACCGGAATACCCAGCTCAAACAGCGCAGGATCGGAATGGGGGGCATCATCGTCATAGACGGAACTCGGCCCTCCCGAAAGAATAATACCGGCGGGCTGCAAAGCCTTAATCTTTGCGAGGGAGGTGGAAAATGGATGGATTTCACAATAGACTTTTTGTTCTCTGATTCTCCTGGCAATCAACTGGGTTGTTTGAGATCCGAAATCGAGTATAACAATATTTTCACTGTGGATGTCCATAAATTTTCTCACGCCTTTTATCAGGGATTATAATTTTATTTTTCTACGCGGTGCGGTAATTTGGTGCTTCCTTGGTGATAATAACATCGTGGACATGGGATTCTTTCAGACCGGCGGGGGAGATTCTCACAAACCTGGCCTTTTCCTGCAATTCGGTAATAGTTGCAGCCCCCACATAACCCATACTCGACCGAAGTCCACCGATCATCTGATACACCACCGATGAAATCGGTCCCCGGTACGGGACCTTACCTTCGATACCCTCGGGAACAAGCTTCGACGTGGAAGTCACATCTGATTGAAAATAACGATCAGCGGATCCCTGGGACTGGCTCATGGCACCAAGGGAACCCATTCCCCTGTATCCTTTGTAAGTCCGCCCCTGGTAAAGAAAAGTGTCGCCGGGTGTTTCATCAGTACCGGCAAAAAGACTGCCGAGCATCACGGTGGACGCTCCGGCGCCAATGGCTTTGGCCAGGTCACCGGAATATTTAATTCCCCCGTCGGAAATAATGGGGATATCATACTTGTTGGCGACCTTCACACATTTTTTTAAAGCCGTCATCTGGGGCACGCCAACCCCGGCCACGACTCTTGTGGTGCAAATTGATCCCGGTCCGATCCCCACCTTAACTCCATTGGCACCGGCACGAATCAAAGCTTCCGTCCCCCCACCTGTTGCCACGTTACCAGCGATCACCGAGAGATCGGGAAAGGCTGCCTTAACGGCCTTAACGGCCTCCACCACGCCTCTGGAATGCCCATGGGCGGAATCAATCACCACCACATCGATACCGACCTTCAACAACTTCTCAGCATTTTCTTGAATATGCGGACCAACACCAAGGGCCGCTCCCACCAGTAAGCGACCAAATTTATCCTTTGCCGCAAATGGATATTTTCTGATCTTTTCCAAATCTTTAATAGTAATAAGGCCCTTTAAGGCACCCTCATCGTCCACCACCAGTAATTTTTCTATCCGGTGTTCATGGAGCAGGGCCTTGGAATGCTCCAGGTCGATACCAACTTTGGCTGTAACCAGGTTTTTAGAGGTCATGACATCGGCCACCCTAAGCCCGTCATCGGAAACAAAACGCAGATCACGGTTTGTCACTATCCCGGCCAATTTACCATTATGAAGGACGGGCAATCCCGATATTTTATAGGTACTCATTATGGCCTGTACCTCGGCTACGGACTGGTTTTGTGTAACGGTTATCGGGTCGATAATCATACCCGATTCAGACTTTTTTACCCTCTCCACCTCCGTAACCTGTTCTTCCATCGTAAGATTTTTGTGAATAATACCGATACCACCCTCCCTGGCCATGGCTATGGCGGTTCTATGCTCGGTTACCGTATCCATAGCGGAACTGACCAGTGGTGTTTTAAGGGAAATCGTATCGGTGAGCCGTGACTCGAGGTTCACTTCATTAGGCAGTACCTCCGACGCACACGGGACAAGGAGCAGGTCGTCAAAAGTAAGTGCTGTTTCAACTTCATCTGGTAGCATTTTCCCTCCTTATTGGGATTAGTAAATGGCCGACACCTGAGCCCCGTGATAACCGGTTGGGAAGGGATGCACAGGATTCAGATAACAATATATTATGTGTTTGAAAGGGGTTTTCAGGTGAACCGCTCGGTCTCTCTTCCATTAAGCAAATCATGCCTTAATATTTAGACGATGATATGGTATAGCATCTTCTACGAATCAATGATAATCGTAAAAATCGAACACGAAGGGGAAACTCAGGGAAATGGTACTGGCAATAAATGCGATAAACCCTCAACTCCGCCTGATCCAACAGGTGGTCACATTACTCAAAAGCGGTGCTGTTGTCTGTTATCCAACGGACACCGGTTACGGGATCGGTTGTGATCTTTTTTGTCCCAAGGCCATCAAGCAGATAATACAACTAAAAAAAAGACCAAAACAAAAACCATTTTCCTTTATGTGTTCAGATCTCTCCGATATCAGCAAATACGCCCACGTCTCCAACACGGCTTACCGGTTGCTGAGAAAGAACCTGCCCGGCCCATACACATTCGTACTGCCGGGCACAAAGCTCGTACCGAAAATTATGGCA
This sequence comes from uncultured Desulfopila sp., assembly GCA_964594945.1. GTDB lineage: Bacteria > Desulfobacterota > Desulfobulbia > Desulfobulbales > Desulfocapsaceae > Desulforhopalus_A. Next base: position 19,170 of record CAZQOD010000009.1, on the reverse strand, counting down.
AGCAAGCAAAAGACCGTGGGTATCAGGGTACCCGACCATCCGATCTGCCAGCTGATCCTGGAGACCCTCGGCAACCCGATTGTCAATACCAGCGTACACCTTACGGATAAGGAAGTCGATCTTTCCGACCCCTTTGAAATCGAACGTTACCTGGGCAACAGGATAACTCTGGTGATCGACGGCGGTATCGTTTTTCCCGATCCCTCTTCCGTTATCGACCTGACCGGAGACTATCCGGAGATACTCCGCGTCGGCAAGGGTGACGTCAATCCGTTTCGCTGATCAGGGCCTCTTTCAAGGATTTACTCATTGTAAAATGAAGGGTCTTCCGTTGCGGAATATGCATCATTTTGCCTGTCCGCGGGTTTTTGGTGGAACGGGGTTTTCTCGACCTCACCGAAAAACTGCCAAAACCGCGTAACTCTATACGCCTCTCCTCCACCAACGCTTTAGTCATTGTTTCAAGCATTATATCCACGGCCAGAGCCACATCCTGTTTCTGCAGAGAAAGTTCGCTGCTTACCTTATCTACTAAATCTTTTTTTAACATACCAAATATCTACTCAAACGTTATGTGGGATACCCAAGGGCATCCCGCTTATTTTTCAGACCACCCAAATTTTGTAGCTGGGCGTCCACTGAAAATACAAAATATCAACAACACCAGGTATAAAACACTTCAAGCTGCTGACAACAAAATAAATTCCAGCAAAATTACCAAGCCGACGAACACCACGCCACAACAACATTAATAACATCTTGGTTCGATTGCATAAATTACCATATATCCAACGGACAAAATTTAGGGATCAATTAAAAAAGGCTGTCGTGCGAAGACATCTTACACGACAACCTCTTTACTCCAATACACGTCGACGGACTCCTGAAAAGCCGTCGCTTCAACACCTACTCCGTTTCCGTGGTTTCACCGCCCTCGGCGGCAGCTTTAAGCAAATCGCCGAACGTGGAAGGCGCCGTCTCAGCGGCTACTTTTTCAGCCTTTTTGAACTTCTCAACGGCGGTATCCTCATCGTCACCCTCCAGGGTCTTAACCGACAGGCCGATCTTCCGATCCTTGGCGGAAACATTGATAACTATTGCCTTAAGAGTATCTCCAACCTGGTACATACCCACCGGAGTCTTCACCTTATCCTTGCTTAACTCGGAAACATGGACAAGGCCTTCAATGCCCTCTTCCAACTTCACGAAAACGCCGAAATCGGTAACATTGGTGATCTCTCCCTCAATAACCGTTCCCGACGGATAGTTGTTGTAAGCCGCCTGCCATGGATCCGGCACAAGTTGCTTGATTCCAAGAGAAAATCGCTCATTTTCTTTGTCAATTTTCAAGACCACCGCCTGGATAGTCTCTCCCTTGGCATATTTTTCCGATGGGTGCTTTATCCGTTCCGTCCAGGAGAGATCGGAGACATGAATCAGTCCGTCAATACCCTCTTCGATACCGATAAACACGCCGAAATCAGTAATATTCTTAATCTTTCCTTCAATAACGGAACCGACCGGGTAATTATCGGTTACCAGATCCCACGGATTCGGCAACAACTGCTTCATACCCAGGGAAATACGCTTGGTCTCGGTTTCGATATTAAGGACCATAATTTCAACCTCGTCGCCCACCGTGACCATTTTCGAGGGATGACGGGGTTTTTTAGACCAGGTCATTTCAGAGACATGAATCAATCCTTCGACCCCTTCTTCCAATTCTACGAAAACACCATAATCGGTAATGGACACGACCTTACCCGAAGTTGTCTCGTTCACGGGATATCTTTCCACAACCGTGGCCCAGGGATCGTCGCGGAGCTGTTTTACACCGAGGGAAACACGATCATGCTCCCTGTCATATTTCAACACCTTAACTTCTAACTCTTCACCAACCTTGTAAAGTTTGGCCGGATGGGATACACGTCCCCATGAAAGATCAGTAATATGACAGAGACCGTCCATACCACCCATGTCAATAAAGAGTCCGTAATCGGTAATATTGGTGATTGCACCTTTAATAATCTGCCCCTCTTCGAGTTTGGAACGCATCTCCTCACGCAATTTATTACGCTCCTCTTCGAGGATCGCCCGGCGGGATATAACAACATTATTTCGCTTTTTATTGAATTTCAAAATCTTGAAATCCATCGACTTGCCGATCAAGGCGTCAAGATCCTTAACGGGACGCAGATCAATCTGTGAATACGGCAGAAAAGCAGGTACACCGATATCAACGGACATACCGCCCTTAACCCGGTTCTCGATACGTCCGGAAATAGTTTCATCGGCTTCCTGAATTTCGGCAATTTTCTCCCACACCTTGATGGCAATGGCCTTTTCTCTTGACAGAAGGAGTCCACCCTCTTCTTTTCGACGTTCGACAAATACCTCAAAGACGTCACCGATATTAATCTCTTCTCCATCTTCCAGGCGAAATTCGGATTTGGCAATATAACTTTCGGCTTTATCACCCACATCAACAAGAAGATAGTCGTCAACGGTACCTATTACCGTACCCATCGCAACATCACCAACGGCGACCACTTTATTGTTCTCTTCCATTTCAAAGAGCTCGGCAAAACTCAGCTCTTCACTTTCTTCCTGGGTTGATTGATTTAATTGTTCTGTCATGAATTTTACTCTTCCTGTGGACCAAAGGCCAAATAAGGTTAGGGTTACCTATTCCGGTACTCGCAACAAAAGCTGAAAAAATCCATCGGTTTTCAGCAAGACCTGCGTCACGGCCACCAACCACCTCTACAAAAAAGCATTAGCTGGATCCCCGCCCATCGGAGATTACCGGAATAAAAAGAAAATAAGGCCGCCCTCCGAATGCGGAAAGCAACCTCCAACTACTTGAACATCACTGTATATCAATTTTTCAACGAAAGGACAACAACTTCTTGCACGACGCCCATATTTTTTTTTAACCACCAGCAAAACCCAACCTAACATTTACACCATGGCGGGATGGGCCCATTTTAACAGGATCGATATCAGCAATCAGCATCCTTTTTCGAAGTCGGTCCCGGACGTTTCCGGCGACGACTAGAATAATTTTTCTTTTTTCTCCGCGTCCCGGATCCTTTGTGGTAACGACTCTTATCCCCTGCGACCCTCCGGGGAGGTTCCACCAGCAATGACTCTTCAGGGACAACACAATCAAATTTTTTGCCAATGAGTTCCTCAATTGCCGGAAGGTAAAATGACCCTTCCTCACAGGCGAAACTCACCGACTTTCCGCTGGCCCCAGCCCTGCCGGTTCGACCAATCCGATGGATATAATCCTCCGGTTCGTAGGGCAGAGTATAGTTGACCACAAACGTAATACCCTCTATATGGATACCCCTGCCCGCCACATCCGTCGCCACAAGGACTTTGACCTTGCCCGCCCTAAACCTCTCCAGACGGGTCATCCTCTTGTTCTGGTCGACATCTCCGGACAACAACACGCAATCGATACCGTTTCGCTGCAACTTGTTCGCCAGCCGCTTTGCCTCATTTTTCATATTGGCAAAAACAATGATTCTTTCTTTACTGTGCAGACGAATCAAATTGTAAAGAACGGTATATTTTTCTTCAGTGGTGGTCAGGTAGACGGTCTGCTCCACGGTATCAACCGCAACCTGTTCCGGCTCCGCCTCGACAAATTTTGGTTCTTTACACCATTGGGAAGCCAGCCTGCTCACCTCTACGGTGACGGTTGCGGAAAACAACATTGTCTGCCGAGCCCGGCCCTTTGGTAAACGACCAACAATTCTTCTTACGTCGGGGATAAAACCCATATCGAGCATTCGATCCGCTTCATCCAACACCAGGATCTTACATTCCCTAAGGTCAACAACGCCTTTGGTGATAAAGTCAAGCAACCGCCCCGGCGTCGCCACAACAACGCTGACCTTTCTATGCTTCAGCATATTAAGCTGCTTCTGGTAATCCACTCCGCCATAAACCGCCGCCACGGAAAGACCGCAATATCTGGCCAAACCCACCCCGTCTTTTGCTATCTGCACCACCAGCTCCCTGGTGGGAGCCAGCACCAGGGCCTGAACACCATTTTTACGGCCATGTTTTTTCCTTTCGGCAAGAAGTCTGGAAAGAATAGCAATAAGAAATACCGCCGTTTTCCCGGTACCGGTATTAGCCTTACCGACAAGATCTTTGCCGTCGAGGACATCGACCAGTGATTTTTCCTGAATGGGGGTACAGTAGAGAAATTTTTGCTCGGCGATGGCCCGCATAACCCGCAAAGGAATAGCATAATCGTGGAAACGGCTCCTGCCCTCGACAACCGGCACAGGAAAACGATCAATGGCCCAGGGAGACCTGGTTTTTTCCTGGCCACGACCGGGCTTGGGGGGCTGTTGGCGTTCGGACCCGGACGCGGGGGAAGCCACCACTGCTACTCCGCCCTTCTCCCCAACCGCTTTTTTAAAACCTGAAAACCCGCCGACCTTTTGTTTCCCCGACCGAAGCAACTGTTTTAGCAGCAAACCGATGGAAAAAAGCTTATTTTTTATCATTTTAAACGGCACAAACCTATGTTAATCCGATAACCACCGGTGGCCGGACATGATCCCGGAATGTACGAAGGGCTATTTACCCGCCGTGCGTAATTCTTCCATTATGGGGCCAAAGAGTTCTTCGTATTCAGGAATTGTCTTTTTCAAAATTGTGCCGATATACGACACTTCATTGTCATGGACAACGACATTTGCGGAATAGGCAAGGGCCTGGAGATCATACAGGGTCTTAAATTCCCTACCCATCAAAACGTAAAAAATATCCCGGCGACGGGACATGCTCATCCCCCGCATATAACCGTGAAACACCCCGGAATTAACGGGGACAGGCTCAAATTGAGTATGCAAGAAGACTGCGGTATAGTTAACAAAACGCATCTTCTCAACGGCCTCTTCCGGCGTAGACGCCTGCTCCACTTGATAGGCAAGATCGGTGACCGATTTAATCACCCCCGCCTTGCTTTCTATCTCGGGCATCAATACCAGCGCCTTCGGGATATCCTCAATAACCTCCTGATCATCGAAGATCCCCTCTTTCAACCAACTTACATCGGGAGAATCCGGTGGAGAAACAGGGCGAAGGGGCCGGGAAGCCAGCGGACCAAGGCCCCGTTTGCCCGGCGGAGGCTGCGGCTGACCCGCCTTTCCATCCAAACCGAAAGTATCCCCGCAATGTACACATTTAACCTTTAATTTTTTTCCACCCTCAAGCCGTTGCAACTTCTCCTCGACTTTAGCACTCATCTGCAGCTGTTTGCCGCAATGCGGACAGTTAACGTTCATTATAACCTCGCGCTCAATGACTCAGTAACCAGCAGGCTGGACCAAATTATCAGGCCACAGCCACAACGAACAATGAAAGCGATTCAAGAGTGAAACCACTTTCATATAAACAATATAAATAAGACGCCATAAAGAGAGTTTTTCAGAAACGAAACGCACTCTCTTCCTCCTCTTCCATGGACAAACCCACCAGACTAGTCGTCGCCTCGCCGCGTTCCGCCTTCAAGCGATCAAGCCCCCTGCTCATTTCAGCCCGCTGGGAACAATATGTCATGGCACTCTTTTCAGTGATAATACCACGGCTGAATAACTCTAAAATATTTTGGTCAAAAGTGCGCATATCCAGCGAAGATCCTTCCTTTATGATATGGTAAAAAGTCTTATCTTCCGTTTCCCCATTGATGATAAGATCTTTTACCCTCAGACTGGTATGGAGAATCTCCATCGCCGCCACCCTGCCGCCACCGACCCGTGGCAACAATCTCTGACTGACGATCCAACGAATTGTATCCACCAATCTGTTCCGTATCTGGGGTTGTTCTTCCTGCTCAAACATACCTAGGATACGGTTAATGGTCTGGCCCGAATCTATGGTATGTAAGGTTGACAAAACGAGGTGCCCGGTTTCAGCGGCCGTCAAGCCTATCTCCATGGTATCCCTGTCCCGCATCTCACCCACCAGTATAACCTTCGGTGCCTGACGCAGTGCCGCGCGCATGCCCACCGGAAACGAGCTGAAATCGTTACCAAGCTCCCGCTGGTTGAATGTTGACTTCATCTGTTTATGCACATATTCAATGGGATCTTCCAGAGTAACTACATGGACCGACCTCTCTTCATTTATTCTGTTCAACAGCGCCGCAAGAGAAGTGGTCTTACCGGTACCGGTTGCCCCGGTAAAAAGAATCAAACCGTTTAACTCAGCCGCCATTTTACCAAACGATTTGGGGAACTGCATACCTTCGATGGAGGGCACATCAGTCTCCAATCTTCTCAACACTGTTGAAAAATAACCCTTCTGGGTAAAAATATTGACCCTGAACCTGGCCTTGTTGCCAAGCGAATACGAGAGATCGCACGAACCCGTCTCTATAAGATCCTTAAGAAGACGTCTGTTTTTGCCAATAAGATTAAGAGCAAAAGTCTCGGTCTGAAAGGGTGTAAGTTCAAGTACTGGAGGGGCAACCTGCACCGGGATCAATTGTCCTGAAGATTCCACCTGCAATGTTTTTCCTACCGTGATATTAAGATCGGAGACATTAGGGTGGGACTCAAGCATCGCCGCAATCCAATAATCAATTTCCGTTTTTTTCATAGCCATTCCCTGGAAAAAATGCCAAACATTCGGTTAACAATCCATAATCGAAAAACACAGCCCGCCATGGGGTCGCCCCGAACCACCAACAAATTCCTAATAATTTGCCCTAGAATAACTTTCACCAAAACCCTGCGCTCCCTGGGGAGGCAGAAGGATCGACAGGATTCAGGTTTAACATGGAATAAACTAGGACTCCATTCCCATTTATCGAGTTAAGTAGTATATTGTTATAAACTTATTTAGAATTACAAGCTTTTTATATATATTTCTACCTAAATTTTGTAATTATTGCGTTTACATTCTTTACCTGTACGCTAAAAATTGAAATAATGGTTCCACAGAACGCAAACATTAACCAGTGTCCATCCAGAAATGGCTGTTTTGCCCTAACTCTTTGTTGCTCTCAAAATTTTATCCTCCGATAAGCGAGGAACGAGACATCGAGAGATCAATTATATGCCTGTGGTAAAATTTATCGAGCACCTCGATTTAAACCAGACAGCGCAAACTTCGAAATATCTCATTTCTGGATAGACACTAACCAACCTTACAATCAAAAACAAATATGAATCGGAGTAAAAATCATGGCGAAACCACTACGCAGCGCAACAACAACCGTCGGTCGTCGCATGGCGGGCGCACGAAGCTTATGGCGGGCAAACGGGGTAAAGGAAGAACAATTCGGTAAACCGATTATCGCCATTGCCAACTCGTTCACCCAATTTGTCCCCGGCCACGTTCATCTGCACACCATAGGCCAACGGGTAAAAAAGATAATCGAAGATGCCGGTTGTTTTGCAGCGGAGTTTAACACCATCGCCATTGATGACGGTATCGCCATGGGCCACTCCGGCATGCTCTACTCCCTGCCGTCCCGCGAACTTATCGCCGATTCCGTGGAATACATGTGCAATGCCCATACCGTCGATGCCATGATATGTATCAGCAATTGCGACAAGATAACCCCCGGCATGTTGATGGCGACCATGCGCCTGAATATCCCCACCATCTTTGTCTCCGGCGGCCCCATGGAAGCTGGTCGTGACGGTGAAAACCGCTACGACCTCGTGGATGCCATGGTCATGGCCGGAGACAAAGATGTGAGCGATGAAGAGATCAGCCGGGTTGAAAGATGTGCCTGCCCCACCTGTGGTTCCTGCTCGGGAATGTTTACCGCCAATTCCATGAACTGTCTCAACGAGGCCCTTGGTTTTGCCCTGCCCGGCAACGGAACTATCGTCGCCACCCACGCCAACCGCAACAATCTGTTCGAACAAGCCGCACAACAAATCGTTGCCATGGCCAACTCCTGGTACCGGCACGGAGACAGCTCCGTACTCCCCCTCACCATTGCCAGCAAAGAAGCCTTTATGAACGCCATGACCCTCGATATCGCCATGGGCGGTTCCACCAATACCGTTCTCCACCTGCTAGCCATCGCCCACGAAGCTGGTGTCGACTTCACCATGGACGATATCGACACTCTCTCTCGCAAGGTTCCAAATTTATGCAAGGTTTCACCATCATCCAGATATCATATCGAAGATGTCAACCGGGCGGGCGGTATCATGGCGATCCTTGGAGAACTTGACAGGGGCCGACTCCTCGATACCAGTGTTCACCGGGTCGACAGCCCCACACTGCAACAGATCCTCGACAAATGGGATATCCTCCGCCCCGGTCATGACCCGGAAGCTGAAACAATCTACCTAAGCGGACCCGCCGGCAAGGGGACCAATCTCGTTATGGGTTCCCAGGACAGTATGTTTTTACAGGTGGATACAGACCGTACAAAAGGTTGTATCCGGAATATGGAAAATTGTTATTCACAGGAAGGAGGACTCGCCGTCCTTTACGGCAATATTGCCGAAGACGGGTGTATCGTCAAAACAGCGGGGGTCGATCCGTCTATCTTTAAATTTACCGGCAAGGCCAGGGTCTTTTCCTCCCAGGAAACCGCATGCGAAGCCATCCTTGACAACACCATACAAGCCGGTGATATTATTATTATTAGATACGAGGGCCCAAAAGGCGGGCCGGGGATGCAGGAAATGCTCTACCCGACATCCTATTTGAAATCGGTCCACCTCGGTAAGAAATGCGCCCTTATCACCGATGGTCGTTTTTCCGGCGGCACCTCGGGACTCTCCATAGGTCATGTATCACCGGAGGCTGCGGCCGGTGGGGCAATAGGACTTTTGGAGGACGGCGACGCCATTGCCATAGATATCCCGGCCCGGACCATTAATGTCCTCATCGACGGGGCCGAGCTCGCCCGACGCAGGGAGAAAGAGCTCGCCAAAGGCGACCTCGCGTTCACCCCGTCCGACAGGGATAGAACCATCAGTGCTGCTCTAAAAAATTATAGTATTTTCGCCGCCTCAGCCGATAAAGGTGCTGTCAGAATTTTACCGGAATAACCCACTTAAAACAATTAATATAAACCAGGAGACCTTTTTGAAACCGACAAACCACGAAAATCCGGAATATTTCCATAAGGTCATCGATTGCCAGTACGCCTGTCCCGCCCATACTCCGGTACCAGAGTATATCCGTCTGATCAGTCAACATAAATATGACGAGGCATTTAAAATCAACTGGATCGCCAATGTCTTCCCCGCCATCCTCGGCCGGGTTTGCGACAGACCTTGTGAACCCGCCTGCAGAAGGGGCCGAATCGAAGAGACACCGGTCGCCATCTGCAGGTTGAAAAGATCCGCCGCCGACTTCAAGACCGATTCCAGTGCAATCATTCCCGAAATCCCTTCTAAAAAAAACGGTAAACATATCGCTTTGATAGGCGGCGGCCCGGCATCACTCACCGTTGCCAGGGATCTTTTGCCCCTGGGTTATGATGTCGATCTCTACGACGACCAACCCAAGGCGGGCGGATTTGTCCGTACCCAAGTACCATCTTTCCGCCTGCCTAAAAAGGTGCTAAACGAAGAGGTGGACCGCATCCTCAACATGGGAGTCAATACCCATTTCAACTACCGCGTAAACAGCCTGAAGAAAATAGCGACAAAAGGATACGACGCCATATTCGTCGGAACCGGGGCACCCCGGGGTCGCGACCTCACCAATCTACCCGGCCGCCGAGAAGGTGACGACTCTATTTTTCTAGGCATTGAATGGCTTGCCGCGGTACTCTATCGCCATGTCACCAGTGTACCGAAACGACTACTGGTCATAGGCGGAGGTAATACTGCCATGGACTGCTGCCGCATGGCCAAAAGACTCGGCGGGGAAGATGTACAGGTTATTGTTCGCGGCCCCCGTGCCGATATGAAGGCCTCTCCCTGGGAAATTGAAGACGCTGAAGAAGAAGGTATCAATATTATCGACAACCGCTCTCCCAGGGAATTCGTCGTGGAAGACGGTAAACTGGTGGGCATGACCTTTGATAAAGTTACAACGCTGCACGATGAAAACGGTCGCCGCCGACTTGTAGCAAATGGTGAAGATCCGATCCATATCCCCTGCGACCAGGTCCTCCTCGCCGTGGGCCAGGGAAACGCCTTCCCATTCATTGACGCCGAATTGGGCATCACCATGAACGAAAGAGGACTACCCGTTCTCGACGAAATCACCCACCAGTCCTCGGTGGAACATATCTTCTTCGGCGGAGATGCTGCCTTTGGCCCCAAAAATATCATCACCGCCGTTGCCCACGGCCACCGGGCGGCAATTTCCATCGATCTCTTCTGTCGGGGCAAAGATCTCCATAACCGTCCGTCGCCGCTGACCAATCTGGTGAGCATGAAAATGGGCATGCAGGAATGGCTGTATCACAGCCAGGTATCCGAAGAAAGGCGTCATAACGTCCCCACAGCTGACAGGGTAAAATCCCTGAAGGACAGACTGATTGAAGTGGAGCTGGGTTTTGATCGCAGAACCTCCGACCATGAGGCCCTGCGCTGCCTCAACTGCGATGTACAGACAGTTTTTGACCACGCCACCTGCATAGAATGTGATTCCTGCGTCGATGTCTGTCCGGAATCCTGTATAAACTTCACCGAAAACGGCGATGAAGAGACCCTACGTACCAGGCTTCTGGCACCGGCGGATAACATCCAGCAACCGCTGTATATTTCACCTCCCCTGCCCACCGGCAGAATAATGGTCAAAGACGAAAACGTCTGCCTCCACTGCGGTCTCTGCGCCGAACGCTGTCCGACATCCTCCTGGGAAATGATGAAATTCACCTACAACTCTGCACAGGCTGGTCAAAATGAATAAGATTTCTCGTGTAAATGATTTTGTCGTTCGCTTTGCCAACGTCAACGGCTCTGGTTCCGCCAGTGCCAACAATCTCTTTGCCAAGGCAATTTTTCGACTGGGCGTACCCGTCAGTCCGAAAAACATCTTCCCCTCGAATATACAAGGGTTACCAACCTGGTACGAGGTACGGGTCAACGAAGAGGGGTTCCTCGGCAGACGCGGCGGTGTCGACATGGTGGTTGCCGTCAACGGCCAGACACTCTTCAAAGATTACCAAGAGCTACTACCGGGGGGATATTTCCTCTATGACTCGACAAAGGATCTACCGGAAGAGTTCAACCGCGACGACGTGACCGAAATAGCGATTCCCCTTACCCGGCTATGCAACGACGCCTTTACCAACCCGAAACTGCGACAACTCCTGAAAAATATTATCTACGTCGGGGCCCTTTCTTTCCTGATCGACCTTGATTTTACAATCTTGGTCAAATCCATAGAAAAACAGTTTATAAAAAAACCAAAACTTGCAGAACCTAACATTAAAGCCCTCGAACTGGGATATGACTACGCTAAAAAACACCACGATGGTATCTGCCTGCTCTCGGTGCAACAGACCAACAAGCTCGGCGACGATATTCTGGTGGACGGCAACTCCGCCCTGGGATTGGGGGCACTGTACGGCGGGGCCACGGTCAGCGGCTGGTACCCCATTACCCCTTCCACCTCGGTCGTTGAGGCCTTTGAAAAATATGCCCGGATGTTTCGCGTGGAAGAAGAAACCGGCAGACGAAAGGTTGCCATTATTCAGGCCGAAGACGAACTGGCGGCCATCGGTATCGTCATCGGCGCATCCTGGAATGGGGCCAGGGCCTTCACCGCCACATCTGGCCCCGGCATCTCCCTAATGAGTGAGTTTCTAGGACTTGCCTATTTCGCCGAGATCCCGGTGGTACTGGTCAATGTGCAACGGGCTGGGCCAAGCACCGGTATGCCGACCCGTACCCAGCAATCCGACATACTTGCCTGTGCTTACGCCTCCCACGGTGATTCAAAAAACGTCCTGCTCTTTCCCTGCGACCCAAAAGAATGTTTTGAAATGGGGGCCCAGGCCTTCGACCTTGCCGAACGACTACAGACTCCGGTCATTATCATGAGCGATCTTGACCTGGGCATGAACGACCATGTATGCAGCCCACTGGTCTGGGACGATAGTCGTCAATATGATCGGGGCAAGGTTCTCAGTCACGATGATCTCGACAACCTCAAGGGGAAATGGGGCCGTTACCTCGACGTGGACGGCGACGGAATCTGTTACAGAACCTACCCCGGCACCCATCCCACCAGGGGCGCGTATTTCACCAGGGGTACTTCCCATGACGAATATTCAGCCTACACCGAAGAGAGTACCACCTATCTTGCCGGAATGGAGAGATTGCTGGTTAAGTGGGATACGGCCCGAACAATGACACCCGCCCCGAGGACAAAGATCATGGATCCGACACTGGACGTGGGCGTAATTTTTTACGGTACCACCACCCACGCAACATACGAGGCAATCAGCAGACTCGGTCGGACCGGCCTGCATATAAACAGTCTGCGGGTACGTGCCTTCCCCTTCCAGGAAGAAGTTATCGAGTTTATCAACGACCACCGCACGATCTTTGTAATTGAACAAAACCGTGACGCCCAGTTACGCACCATGCTTATGACCGAAAACAGCCTGTCTCCAAAAAAATTACAATCCATACTGAACTACGACGGACTTCCGATAACCGCCGATTTCATAACCAAAAAAATCAACGCCGCGCTGGACATTAAACAACAAAACGCCGACCAAGCGGGGGAGGTAAAGTATGAGCGTCCATAAACCAAATTTTCGACACCCGAAACTTGCCAAAAACTCTGCTGGATATAGCCGCAAGGATTACGAAGGCGCCATCTCCACCCTGTGTGCAGGCTGCGGACACGACTCCGCCACCAACTCCATTATTCAGGCATGCTTTGAGCTGTCAATTCCACCCCACCGCGTGGTAAAAATGTCCGGTATTGGCTGTTCATCCAAGACCCCCGCCTATTTCCTCGGCAAATCCCACGGTTTTAACTCCATCCATGGCCGTATGCCCTCCATAGCCACGGGGGCCAATATGGCCAACCGTGACCTCCTTTATATCGGAGTATCCGGTGACGGCGATACCGCGTCCATCGGTATGGGACAATTTGCCCATGCCTTAAGACGTAATCTAAACCTCAACTATTTCTGCATGAACAACGGCTGTTACGGTCTCACCAAGGGCCAGGACTCCGCCACGGCGGACAAGGGTTCCGCCGGCAAAAAAGGCGCGCCCAACCCCTACGCCTCCATCGACCTTTGTGAACTGGCCATTGAGCTTGGCGCCAGCTACGTGGCCCGCGGCTTTTCCGGGGACAAACAACAACTGGTTCCCCTGATGAAGGGGGCAATAGCCCATAACGGCCTGGCCTTTATTGACATCATTTCACCCTGTGTCACTTTTAACAACACCGCCACTTCCACCAAGAGTTACCACTATGTACGCCAACATGTGGAGGCGACAAATGCCTTTGATTTTATCCCCCACCACCGGGAAATAATAACCGAATACGAAGAGGGAGATAGCCAGGAAGTGACCATGCACGACGGCAGTATCCTCCATCTCCATAAGGCGGACTCCAGCAAAGACGTAACGGATAAACTGAGGGCCGTGGCAAATATGGAGGCCGAAAAGGATAAAGGCCGGTTGCCCACCGGTCTCCTCTATGTAAACCAGGATATTATGGATACCCACGATATTATCAACACCACCCTACAGCCACTGAACACCCTAACAAAAGACGATCTCTGCCCCGGCAACGACGCCCTGCAAAAAATCAATGAAAATTTCAGGTAGATTACAAACCTATTCACCGGGGTTTCTCATACCCTGCAAATAACAGGAGTTAAACCCTTGCAGAATATTTTTAAAAAGATTCTCACCTCCCGCGTATATGAAGCGGCGGTGGAGACATCCCTCGATTACGCAGGCGAGCTCTCCACCACATATCACAATAGAATTCTTTTAAAAAGAGAGGATCAACAGCCCGTTTTTTCATTTAAATTGCGCGGTGCCTACAATAAACTGGCCCATTTTACTCCACAGGAACGGGGTCGGGGCGTAATTACCGCCTCGGCAGGTAACCATGCCCAGGGCATTGCCTTCTCCGCGCAAAAACTCGGTATACGGTCGTTGATCGTCATGCCCGCAACCACCCCGAAAATAAAAATTGATGCGGTGCGTGGATTCGGCAGCGAAGTGGTTCTCCACGGCAATAGTTATTCGGAGGCGGCCTGCCGGGCCGAGCAGTTAACCGCAAAGACGGGGATGATCCCCGTTCACCCCTTCGACGATGAACTGGTGATTGCCGGGCAGGGAAGTATCGGCGTGGAAATAATCCGACAAAACCCCGGTCGTCTTGATGCCGTGTTCGTACCGGTGGGGGGCGGCGGTCTGATCGCCGGTGTGGCGCTCTACATTAAGACCCTGCGTCCGGAGGTGCAGATCATCGGCGTGGAGCCGGTGGACAGTGATGCCATGTGGCGTTCCCTCGCTGAACAGCGGAGGGTTTGCCTCGATTCGGTGGGTATTTTTGCAGACGGCGTTGCTGTGAGAAAAGTTGGCGCATTGACCTTTGATATCTGTCAAAAATATATTGACCGCATCATCAGAGTCACCACCGACGAACTATGCGGCGGTATAAAGACCATCTACCAGGCCACCCGCTCCATCGTGGAACCGGCCGGAGGACTGGCCATGACAGGACTCCTCAAATATGTGGCTGAAACATCTTGTACCGAGCAGACCCTTATCGCCGTCAACTCAGGGGCCAATATGAATTTTGAACGGTTAAGATATGTGGCCGAGCGCACCAGGCTCGGTACCAAACAGGAGGCCCTGTTTGGCATAACCATCCCCGAAAAACCGGGCAGTCTCAAGATTTTTTGTCAAAAATTTGTGGGAGATCGCAATATAACAGAGTTTAATTACCGCCTCTCAAGTCGAAACCTGGCCCATATATTCGTCGGCATCTCCACTCGTAACGAGGCCGAACGTACCGACTTTAAAAACAGGCTCAACAGAAACGGTTACGAAAATATCGATATCACCGACAACGATCTCGCCAAGACCCATATTCGTTACATGGTCGGTGGTAAATCAGCTGCGGTAAAGAATGAGCGGCTCTTTCGTTTCTGGTTCCCGGAAACGCCCTCCGCCCTCTCCGAGTTTCTGGAAGCCACGGCGGATAAACACAATATTTCCCTCTTTCATTACCGGGCCCAGGGCAGTGATTTTGGCAGGGTACTTATCGGCCTTGAATGTCCGGAAGACCCCGGTAAAAGTCTTGAAAAAAGGCTTGATACCCTCGGCTACCGCTATCAAGAAGAGACGGATAACCCGGCGTACACACTTTTTCTATAAACAGGCTGCGCGGCCAAAACACTCCGGGCGGCTATTGAATAATCTTTTTAAATTTCCGCCCCTTAAATTCGAGAATAACCCCTTCCCAGGTAATCTTAACCAGGCGCATATCCTGATCGATCTTTTCTCCTTCCCGTAGAATATTATTGTTAACGATGATCATACGTTTGGCCGGATCGTTTGAATAGGTATGTCCCGCAAAATGCAGCTCGGGAATTGCGTTTTGCAGAGAAGGCGAAAGCTCCGCATAAAGGGGCAACAGCGCTTCGGGTGATTTTTCCGTGGGCAGGTGTATAAAATTTATTTTATTATTTATAACTATCGTATGCTTGACTCCGCCGTCGATATAACTCCGGCTTATCGAATATCGTTTTGCAATTTCATCATGCTCCGCCACTGGTAAGTTTTTCAAGGCAAGCAGAAACGAATCGTTTTTGGGTTCAGGAGTGGGCAGTAAAGGAGGCGGGGGAAAAAGCACCTTTTCTTTCCCCTTTATAATGGACATCGGCGGAGGTATCGTCTCCCGAACCACGGGTAAAACCTCTTTTTTAAAACCCTTGGGAATCTGCGGCCAATACAGAAAAACAAAAACACCGACACAAACACTCAACAGTAGGGCCAGAACCGACAGAATATATTTTTGCCAACGGCTGCGAGAAGAAGATTTTTTAAGAGCTACCGGATAACCGTGGACGACGTGCAGATGCGGATTCTCCCGTAGCTGGCGCTCTTTCTCCGATTTTTCCAGGGCATTTAGTATAAATGACATATCATTTTTGATACGGGCCTAAGAGCTTGTTCTCGGACAACCTCCCGGAGATTTCAAACGGCACATTTTTATACCTGCTCAACTCCGCTCCGATGGTCCCCTCACAAATAAAAACATTTACGCACAACTCGGCAAAGATCTTCATTCCTCGATAATTATGGGTAGCGGTTCAACTACCTCCTTTGGCGCTTCGGAAACACTGCCGAACTTCCAGCCAAAATTCTTTATAAATATCCCGTCATCATTGTTTAAAATATAGTAAACCGCAGCGGGCAAGACAACAATCAGCGCCAGCACCACAGTCAAAATAATTATTTTACCAATGGAAGAACTCTTGCCGGAATCAATGGCCTTTATTTCACCCGCCGCTTTTTTAACAATCGCAATATCGACATGATCCTTATTGTCGGCGTAGGCACCAAGCAGCGCATGGTCGCAGAGCAGGTTAATCAAACGCGGAATACCCTTTGAAAATTTTGCGATATAACGTATGGCCTGGCCGGTAAACAATGTCTCCCTGCCAACGCCCCCCGCCACCGACAACCTGTGGTGTATATATGAGGAAACATCGTTGGCCACCAGGGGCCGCAGATGATACCGGGTGGTAACTCTTTGATTAATCTGTGCCAACCCGGAATCATTGAGTACATCCCGCAATTCGGATTGTCCCACCAGAACAATCTGCAACAGTTTTTTGGTATTTGTTTCAAGGTTAGTCAGCAAGCGTAACTGCTCGAGTACTTCACTTTCCAGGTTTTGCGCCTCATCTATGATAAGAGCCGTATTTCTGCCCCTGGCATGGGTTTTCAACAAAAAATCATCCAACCGGTCAACATAGGTTTTAACGGTGGGCGATGGATGGTCAATATGAATTTTAAGCTCTGTGCAAAGGGTCTTGAGCAGATCAGTGATGGATAATTTCGGATTCAGAACAATGGCCACATCGGTGGTATCCGGCAACTGCTCCATCAGCAGACGGCACAGGGTGGTCTTCCCCGTCCCCACATCACCCGTGAGCAAAATAATACACCCATCGCTATTTATACCGTAAAGCAGATGTGCCAAAGCCTCCCTGTGCTGCTCACTCATATAGAGGAAACGAGGATTGGGAGCGATGGCAAAGGGCTTTTCAGTCAGGCCAAAATAATGTGCATACATGAGGGCGGCAGTTTAAACGATCTAATGTGGATAAGGCAAGCTTATTTCCAAATCGCAATGAAAGCCATTCCGCCAAAAACATTGCGCTGGAACTTATCGTGATAATTATTTTCGCCTCTGTTGTTATCACTACATAATCGATATCAATACTGGGATCAATGCTTTGCAAATGAACATGGTATATCTCTGAGATCTTCACCCATTAGCTGGCATCCGGATATCCATATCAAATCCCCCGAATTTAATGTACTTTTATTCTTTATGCTGTGGGTATCAATTTTATCAAAATCGGTGGAAAAAAGAGGCAATTTCAAGCCGCTTATCCCCCTGGCACTGGCCATAACGACAATAAGCCTGCCCTTTTTCTTACCATTGACAACATGTAAAAACGATGCCGTTTCCTTTGTCTTTTTTGCTTCGGAAAACAAAATTTTCCCCTTGTCGTAGGCCAGGGTGATCTTTACACCGGCCAGTTTCTGCACATTATCCAATTTCAAGGTGAAATGCAGTGACTCTTTTACGGTGGGTGGATCTATGTAAAGCTGTGCTGCACGAGCAAACTGTGTTACAACCAGGCAAAATAACATTAAAAAAGAGAATACTCTTAAATAGATAGCCATCAGGACATTTACCTTTATATGAGTTTACCATCATTAATTTCGGAAACAATTCCTTCCAAAATATCTTAACACCATCTCAGTCAACCGAACAATTTTTAGGCGATAGTTACACCCCGGTTCTCCCGGATAACAGCAACAACTAAACTTTATAATCGTTAAGTTCACAAAAAATATACGAGCAGATCCTTCACAAAAACAGTGAATAGAATTAAGCCATGTCGGACTAACACCGGAAATGACCGGTAAGCCGGTATAAGTGCCTTGTTGCTGTTATTAGCATCCGGGTTTTTATGGTCTATTATTTCTTGTTTTTTATTACAACTTTTACAGAGTAAGGCACTAATAACATAGCAACTTAACATCATGGATTATCTTTCTTATACTCATCACGCAATATCTAAGTTACACACAATTACGAAAATAGTCAGTATCTACTCGTTTTCGTACTACAAAATCATAAAAAAGTCAAAATAGAGTCAAATTGTTTTGCGAAAAAAAATACATCATGTTATAACTTCGTGTCAGGTTGGTGGTTTGCAGAATGATTTAATAGTCCCATCACGTTAGATTACCGGGAATGACACCGACAATCGGATAAAAAACCGTTTTAAAACAAGTACTGCAGGCGGCTTTCGTCTTTAACCAATGTTGAAGAAAATCAACACCACAGGGTTTATCTTATTGTTTCTCTGCTCCGTGTGTATTATGCCCGCAACACAACAGATGCCGGGCGACGGTGTAGATTTGCGAAGTGCGGTACTCCTAGCCAAGGAGCTCACATCCCAGGCGGATTCTGAAGGTTCACGTTTTTCGAAAACTTTTGTCAAAGCTGTTAATACGCTTCGCAAACTATCAAGCTTTGAGCTTGTTATCACAAAAAACAACACCGATGGTAACGACTGCTCCACCAAAATCGTCCTCTCTCCCCGCCCCTCCTTCCTCGTAACCAAAGCTTTTTCCAGCCGACACGTTTTGTTTTCCTATGATATAGATTATAAGGAATTTTTCATAAATTACACTTCTCTACGACTTACACCTGAAGTCCCGCCTCCGATTATTTCCTGATTGTTTTTTTTCGTAAAGACCGTCAAAATCATTTAGAATGATGTTTTGGCGGTATTACTGGTAATTTTTTAAAAGGAAGTAATCATGAATGTGAAAACAAGTTTTACCTCACTTTGCCTAGTGGTGTTGCTTGCATTTTCCACTCATCCAGCCATTGCGGCTGTAACACTGGCCATAGAGGATAATCCTGTTCAGGCCGGTAGTACGGATGTACCTGTACCAATAAAAGTGAGTA
>CAZQOD010000008.1:0-44354 GCA_964594945.1 uncultured Desulfopila sp. | reverse complement strand
TCCAGTTCTTCACTCAGATCAAAGGCCAACTTCAACATTTCTTTGGCTTCTCCGTGATCCGAAGGTTCAAACATCGGTAGTTTCGCGGCAAAAGCGTAATTTCTGTTATCCTGTTCATTCTGGGAGGAATGCATTTCGGGATCATCAGCCGTTATCACCACCAGTCCGCCCCGCACACCGGTATATGACGAGGTGAAAAGTGGGTCGGCCCCAACATTAACGCCAACATGTTTCATGGTGGCAAGCGCCCGGGCACCAGCAAAAGACGCACCGATGGCAACTTCAAGGCCAACCTTCTCATTTGGTGCCCACTCGGTGTAAACACCATCGTATTTTGAGAGGTTTTCCATAATCTCCGTGGAAGGTGTGCCCGGATAGCCCGAAGCGACCTTCACGCCCGCCTCGTGGGCGCCCAGGGCAATTGCCTGATTCCCCGACAACCATAAGCCATTTTTTTTTGTCACTGTTTCTCCTGATTAATATATGCGATATCCTGCAGACCTTCTTTTTAAACCGTCCGTCCAGCCGAAAATATTTGAGCAAACTACTCTGAAACTCCGCCACCCCGCAAGTTTTTTTTCATTCCTGGGAAAAACCGAACAACGGCGGGCAATGGCAATATTAAAAAGCGATCTGGAATCTCTATATTTTGACAACCGGATTATACTCATTATAGTTTATATACAGATCGTAATCGGTGCCCAATGGCGTAAACTTAGTAACAAAATAATGTATAAAGTACTATTCCAACCTTGGCCGTGGGTATCTGCAGACGGGACGTCTGCAGCCAAGCCCTCCATGGACGGATTTACAGCGTCCCCAAGAATTAAATTTTGATAGCAATGAAAAGTTAGGGCTAAACAGCCATTTCTGGAGGGACACATTTGATCCAGCCATGCTTGGTTACTGATAAAACTAACGCAGACAAGCTGCAAGCAAGTGCCTTGTTGCTGTTACCGGCATCCGGTTTTTATGGTCTATTATTTCTTGTTTTTTATTACAGCTTTTATGGAGTAAGGCATTAATCTCTTGGGGAGATATGGCTACGTCTCGTATGTAATTGGCCTGTAAGCGAAAAGAATACGTTTCCACCAATATCTTTCTCATTTTTCATCCATAAACGGAGGATCCAACCATGTATATCGGCCGTATAATGCACACCGACCTAATAACGGTGCCACCGGAGGCAACCCTCGTCGAAGCTTCGGCATTAATTGAGGAAAAAAAGATAGATCATCTACTGGTGGTTGATGATAAGAAAAAGTTGCTCGGTATTATATCCGACCGGGATCTCAAACAAAATTGGGCATCCCCCGCCACTTCACTGGCGACCCACGAGCTCAATTACCTCCTCGAAAAAGTTACCGTCTCAATGATCATGATAAAAACGGTGGTCACCATTCCAGTGGATACAACCATCGAACGTGCAGCATTTATCATGCAGCAAAACCGAATCAGCGCCCTGCCGGCAATGGACAACGACAAACTTGTCGGAATAATAACCAGCAGCGACGTTCTTGATATCCTTCTCCAGGCCATCGGCATCAGTGACGACAGTGTCCGGCTCAGTATTTTTGTAAAAGATTCCATCGGCAGACTATCTGAGGTCACTGAAGCATTAAAACAGGCCAATGTAAATGTCCAAAGTCTTTTCAGCTGGCCGGAAAAAGAGTATCCGGGTGTCACTCAGCTTATATTCCGGATACCTGATAAAGATGAAAAAATTGCAACCGCCGCCCTGGAAAAAATAGGTTTTAAGGTAAGAAATCATTATGTAAAAGATATTACACCATTTCTACCTCAATAACCCCGACGGCAACAGGGATCCCCGCGTAGTGCCTTCAGACAGGTCAAGCCCTGGAACCGAACACAAGCCTGCCACCCAGGTGACCGGATATGGCCGCCGCGCCGACCATTACACCGGCAAGACCGAGATAATAAAGACGGTACGGGGAGCCTTCGGCAAGGACGGCGGGATCAAAAAGACGCCAAAACACCAGGACCAGCACCGATAATACAACCAAGATAGCGCAGAATATTTTAACAATAAAGACGGTGGATTTTATGCCCCTATACCTTTTCTGCCATTCTAAATATCCGCTTAATAAAACCAGCGGTAATGTGATCAGGACAAAGATCAGATTATAATAAGCCACAGTCTCTAACGCACCGTTTTTAAAGTAGAAGGCAAGCCCTAGAAAAACCACCGCAGCGGGCAGAATTCCGTTGGGAAAATGAACGCTTATCGGATGGAGATGAAACCTCAAAACCAGTCGGCTAAATAAATTCAACATAAAAAACGATTTCTTTTCACCGCCGCCGGACTCCGCCTGCTGCTCCGACCGCTCCGAGCTCCCACTGTCCGCAACCAAACCGTCTTCATCACCTGCGGGCCTGCCATTTTCGCCGAAACGGACAAAAGAACTTTTGCCGGCACCGCAAACCGGACATCGATCCGGTGGTTCCGTACCCCTATGTTTATAGCCACAAACATTACAGTACCATTTCTCATCCTGCCCACCATCATTATCACCGCTGTTCTGTGGAGCGTCTTTTTCTTCCGTATCGACGATTTCTTCAAACATAAGGGCCGGTGCATGACATACCGGGCATTTCTCCGGAGGTTCACTGCCGATATGTAAATAGCCACAAACGGTACAACGGAATTTTTTTAGACCGTTCTTATCACTTTCTCCAGTCGGCAACTCCTTAGAACTATCTTCAACTTCAATAAATTTTTCCCCACTTGCCTTGCAAACCGGACATTTTTCAGGCGGACTTCCTTTATGCTGTATATGGCCACAAACAGTACACTCCCAGTTAGACATGCTCTACACCTCGTTATTATGTGAATTTTGCATATAGAAGATAAGAAATATATTTTATACGAAAGTGGTTTCACTTTTGAGTCGCTTTCATTATTCGTTGTGGCTGTGACCTGATAATTTGGTCCAGCCATGCTGGTTACATGATTTTCTTACTATAAACAGAAACCAAGCTGATAATAATCTATAGATTTGTAACCGTATAACCGCTATTTTTAAGTTGTTGAAGAATTCCGTCTTCGCCAACCAAATGAAGCGCTCCAAAAAGGATCAATTCTACTTCCTCTGTTTGCAACATGGTTTCAATTTTAGGGATCCATCGTTTGTTTCGTTGCACAAATATTGAACTGTATATTTTTGGAAATTGTTTTTGCCAGGGCAGCAATGCCACTTGTTGCAATCGATCAATTTCGCCATTTCTCCACGCATCCTTAATCGCTGAAAATGTTTGCGGTAGAAATTTTAGACTATTTAAAGAATATGCGATAAATGCATTTTCATTTCCTTCACCCAGAGTCGAAATAAATTGAACTTGCTCATCGACTGTTTCAAGATATCTAATTGTTCTTTTATCATTTAGGGCCTTCAAACAGTAGAACTTATCCACTCCAACCCCAGACAAGCCGAGTCTTTGCAGTTCAACCACTGTAAGAATAGTTGATAGGAAACCAGGTTTAAATTTCAGCAATGCTTCTTCCGTCATTCTTCTGTTTTTCAAATGGTTATGCAGTGCTTGAAAAGTATCTTCATTCAAAAATTGACGGATATTTTGTTTTCCCTTATACCTGCATTTTTGCAGCATAATTTGTTGAAAATCCGGCTCCTCAACTTTTTGCAGATCAACTTCTAAAACCAAACTTGTGGAATTTCCATATGCCGCCGCGAATGATTCCGGCAAGGGATAATCTGACTGCGCTAATAGATGGATGGTACCCCCGATAAAAAGGTGGTTGCCATCTTTGCTTATTTTCCAAACTGGTGATTTCGCAAATACCAACGAACTAGAAACAACAGAGAAACAGACCAGGATAAAAACAAATCGTAATTTTTTCATAACCCCTCGTTTTTACCAAAAATTAAGTTGAAACAAACCGCCGGAGCTTACCCAAGAATGCATCTTACCCCGATTTTCAGCAAATTAATAAAAATAATTGAGCCAAATATCTTTTATCATATCACCTCATTTTCCATAAAAAAAATTGCAAATTGTATCGCGGAACAGGTTAGCTGTTCGCAAAGATGGGGTGGGTTATCGGCTTTAAACCCCTGGGGGCGCAGAATAATGCACTGTAGGCTGAAAAATTCATTTTCAAACCTTTTTGCAAAATTATTACAGAGCGTTATTATTTTTTCATCTGCCGTTTTTTTGCTCTTTGCAAACAGTCCAATAAACATCAAACTTCCTTCAACCAGACCACACTGGGCGCCGTACCCCCCGGCACCATGCATTCCGATTGCAGCGTTATAGACTTGTTCATTTATATGTATATCAAAATATTCGGCTAATATTTTTAAAGTCGTAACCGCACAATTGAGATCATTATCCCAGTAATATTCGGCAACTCTTTCTCCTATAAATTTTAATTGCATAAAAGAATATTTCCCCAGGTACGACAATATAAAAATTCTTATAACTCCTGGAAAGTCCGGATAAATTTTCTATCAATATAATCTTTTATCCAAAAGGCAATCCTTCCTGAAAAGGTAAATGACCATTTGCTGAAGATGCCGTCACCATCACCAAGATTATAGATCAGCAAATATGTTCCTCCGGGGTTGAATTTTTCCAGGGCTCTTTCTTCAAGGCAGGCCATTAAATTACCGTAAAGCACGGGATTTTGACGAACGGCGTATACACCTACCTTATCAAGCGGACCGGACTCAAAATAGATGCAGTCACCTCCACCAAAAATATTGGTATAGCAAATGGACTGCAGGTAATCATTTACCCGTAAACCTCCATCGGGGCCAACGGGCAGGCTTGAACGGGCAAAGATCGGTGAAGGTTTTACGCCCACGGCCGGAAAAATAATATCGTTTCGAAAAGTATCGCCATTTTCCAAAACAAGCTCATCCCCCGAAATTTTCTCCACATAACCACTCTCAATGATTTCGATGTCTTTGCCTGCCAGGATTTCCCTGGCCAGGCGACGGATTTTCCCAGCCCGCCCGGACATAAATTGTCTACCGGCAAAGAGACGAATTTTAGGCATATTCACCGCCTGCTCTCTACAGAGTTGGTGAATATTTCCACTAATCTCCAGTGAAGACGGACCACTACCAATTACACCAATGATCACCTTTTTTTCTTTACAGAGTTCAAGGATGGTTTTTCTGGCCGTAAACAAGGACTCAATCGGCTTTGACGTAAAGACGTTATGCGGCTCACCCTGGACAAGTTCGCTATCCGGGACAAAAGAACCGGCATTACACGAAAGAACATCGTAGTGAATTTCCCGGTCGTCCTGCAGATAAACAAGTTGTTTTATCGGATCAATCTTAAAGGCTTTACCCAAGATAAAGGTTCCGCCCCTGGATTCAACCAGCCTGCGCGTTGCAAAACGGATGTCATCAACACTATACGTGCCCCCCAACATCCCCGGGCCCATGCCGCTATAATAGTGATATTCAGAGGGTTGTATAACGCTTACGATAAAACCCTTTTCAATAAATTTATGGAGATTCGCCAGGGTGACCATATGGGCGTGTCCACCGCCAATCAAGAGGAGATGCTTTTTCATAACAGATCCTGCCTTGTATCGATATATTCACTTAACCTGACCATATGACGCCGCTCTTCCCCGGCGATATGCCTGAGAACCTTTTCCACCTCCGGATCCATACTCACAGCGGCTGCCCGCTGGTACAGGTCCAGTGCCTGGGCCTCAATGGCCATGGCCAACGACAAAATTTCAAGTTCGGAATCAAGGTCGGTATCATAGAGTTGTAAATATTCATCGGTGCTTAACCCACCCTCCATAACCGGTTCAGCAATTTTCTTTAAAAATTCACCGATCGTATTTTTTGTGTTGGTAACCTGGGAATATAAATCCACCAGCCACTCCTGATGGATAATTTCAATGGCCGCAAGTTTCTTCAACAAGTCCTTGGCCCCGTCGTCCTTCACCCGTGACTGCATCTGTAGATAAAAATCCCTAAGCCCCTCCTCAAGACCGAAACCTGCAATAATTGTATCTTCCAGGCTCTGTTCCGGCGGGAAAAGATAGAGGCCGACTTCTTTATTACCAACGGCAACCTCACGCCGCCAACCCTTTATGCCACCCGAAAGATTATAGACATGTACAAAACCGCGGCCAGCCAGCATCTGCGCAGCAACACGGCTGCGCCCGCCGGTCGCTCAGTACACCACAAGATGTTTTTCTTTATCAAGTTCATCATAATAGTGGTCTAAATTACCAAGGGGAGCAAGCATTGCCCCCGGAATATGACGCGCCTCATACTCACCCGGCTGCCGAACATCAAGAAAAATAATGTTCTCCTCTCCTTGATCAGCTACAAGTTCATCCGCCTCTTCCCAGGTAATGGAAGAAACTGGGGTGAGAAATTGTTTCCATTTCATGACCTTCCCCCTGACAAGTTGATTTTTTGCGAAGAAAATAGTATCGAGCAATACAAAACAGGTAACAGATTAATAATCCCATTAAATTAATCCTAACCCACACGAATACATCATGACACAAGAAAGTGCAATCTCCAGTAAAGAATGGTGTGACCGCCTGCCTTTACTGAAAAAAATCATTGCCTACCGGGAGACTATCTGGCTCAATCCTCAGCCAGACGGCAACACCGCCCGCCTACGCAAGGCAAACCTGACCATGGACGCCATATTGGACGCCCGAAAACGGCTGCAAAGATACCGGGGCTATATCTCAAAAGTCTTTCCGGAAACGCGTAAAAACAAAGGCATGATAGAGTCCCCACTGCGACCGATTCCCGAAATGCAAAAAGAGCTTGGCAGCAGGGCAGGCTACAACCTGGAAGGCAGGCTTTTTCTAAAATGCGACAATTTACTACCTATCTCAGGTTCAATAAAAGCCAGAGGCGGTATCTATGAAGTACTTAAATACGCCGAAAGAACAGCCGTCTCCCATGGTCTCTTGAACGAGGGCGACAATTACGCCATCCTGGCCGGCCAAAGGGCTCGCACATTGTTTGCCGACCATAAAATCAGTGTCGGATCAACCGGTAACCTGGGCCTCAGTATCGGTATTATCGGGGCAAAACTCGGATTTTCAGTAAATGTGCATATGTCGGCAGACAGCAGGGAGTGGAAGAAAAAACTGCTGCGACAACTCGGAGTTATAGTAATTGAACATCAAACTGATTACAGTCAGGCCGTGGCCGCAGGGCGTAGACAGGCTAAAAACGATGCAAACTGTTATTTCGTCGATGACGAAAACTCAACTGATCTTTTTCTCGGTTACGCCGTGGCCGCACTGGAGCTGCAAAAACAGTTGCGTGATCTGCAAATAGTCGTTGACAAAGACCACCCCCTCTTCGTCTATCTGCCCTGTGGCGTCGGAGGAGGGCCAGGTGGCATAACCTTTGGGCTAAAGCAGATATTCGGTGACAACGTTCACTGTTTTTTCGCGGAACCGACCCACTCCCCTTCCATGCTGGTCGGGCTCTGTACAGGATTGCACGACAAAATTTCAATCAGTGACCTGGGCTTAGATAATATCACCGATGCCGACGGCCTTGCCGTCAGCCGCCCGTCACAATTCATCGGCAAAGTCATGGCACCGCTTATCGCCGGTGTCTTCACCGTAACAGACGAAGAGATGTACCGCCTGCTTACCCTCCTGGCCGATTGTGAAAAAATCAGGATGGAACCGTCAGCCCTGGTCGGTATGCCGGGAATTCAGAGAATTCTCTCTATAACAAAATATAATTTCAAAAAAAATAGGGCAACACATATTGTCTGGGGAACGGGGGGCAATATGGTACCCGATGAAGAAATGGCTGCATATTACAATAAAGGCAGACAATTAAGCAATATTTCAAAGAAGTTATCCGAGGATACATTTTCACCCGACTCCACGCTGTTTTCGAAAAAATAGTATTGGCAGACAACGCAGACGCCAAACTTGCCAATCAACCTGCATAGATGATACACTTATACAGATTGCCTGTTTCAGGCCACCTTAGTAGTCAAGGTACAATTAATGGAAACCCTTATCGCCCGCCAGCCCATTTTCAATGTGCATAGACGTCTTTTTGCGTACGAACTGCTCTACAGGGGCACCAATTCTCTAAGTCTCGATAATATGGGAGGGGACCGGGCCACGTCACGACTATTAACCAGTTCGTTTTTGACCGAAGGCCTGGAGGAAATAAGCGGTAATAAACCCTGTTTTATCAACTTCACGGAAGAACTTATTACCAAAAACATTGCCGAAAATTTCCCGAAAAACAAAATCGTCATCGAGATACTGGAGGATGTTGAACCGTCTGCTGCGGTGATTGCCGCCTGTAAACGCCTGAAACAAAAAGGATACACCTTGGCACTTGACGATTTTGTCTACGCGAAAAAATTCCTGCCATTACTTGAGCTAGCGGATATTATAAAATTTGATTTACTCATTACCCCCCTCAATACTCTCCACCCGATTCTCTATAAATTAAGGGGGTTTAATCTCAAGTATCTTGCCGAAAAAATTGAAACATATAAAGAAGTTGGGATTGCAGTAAAAATGGGTTTTTCCTATTTTCAAGGCTATTTTTTTGCCCGTCCTGAAACTGTACGGATACAGGAACTTGCTTCATCAAAAATCAACCTGATACAGTTACTCGCCGAAGTAAACCAAAAATCCTTGTCAACACAACGATTAACCGAGATTGTTGCCACGGATGTGGCCCTTTCGTACAAATTGCTGCGTTGGATTAATTCGGCCTATTTCTACACCATTACGGAAATAACCTCCATAACCCACGCCATCGCCTATCTCGGTGAAAAAGAGGTAAGAAAATTTGTCACCCTGGTTATTATCTCGGAAATGGCCACCGACAAACCCGATGAATTGATAAAACTTGCGACGAGTAGAGCGAAGTTCTGCGAACTGCTCTCCCGGGCAAGTACAAGGAAAACCGATCCCAACGAGATATTTATGCTGGGTCTATTCTCCCTTCTCCCCGCCATGCTAGATACCCCCATGGTGCAAATATTAACGAGGATATCTCTTTCTCCGGCTCTCCATAACGCGCTTCTCGGTAATAAAAGTCCGTTAAGCAATTACCTGCTGGCGGTCACCACATACGAGCAACAAGATATGCAGCGATGCCTGGCCGCCTTGATGGCCATTGGTGTTAAACAGGAAAAAATCTATAATATTTACCTTTCATCCCTGAAGTTCGCCGATTCCCTGGTCGGATAAAAAAATCACAGCAGAATAGCAGTAATTACCTGCGCTCCATCCCAAAATGGGCTATCCGTCCCAAAGTTATCTCTAGCGATCTAGCTAATTCTATTGAAAAAAATTTCAAATTACATTACATCTGCGGAGAAAGGCAGACACACAATCAATTTGCTATAGCCTAACCATGACGACGGGAGGGCACCGGGATAAATCTCGGGACCGCTAGTTCCGCCGGGAAACGGCATCCAAATATTGTGTACAAATTATCAACAAGACACTACTGGAGAAACTGCAGGACAACTACTACCCGAATTTTTACAAGCCCATGGCTGACGGAGACGTAAAAAATCAAATCGACAAAATCATACTTAATGATTTTAACATGTTATGCCATATAAAATAGCTGTTTCAAGGGTTGTTACGAATCCATTACGGATAGTAAAACAAAAAATATGGAGTGACAGTCATGCCAAAAACGCGATCATTTCGAGCTGTAAATGGAAGAATTCACTTTAAATGCTCAATATGCCAGACAAAAAGAATGGTCACAATACCCATAACAGTGAGGAGAAGATCATTTCGTTGCCATAAATGCTCCGCAATTACCAGATGCGATATCAATCGCAGGAGCGAAGGCAGGGAACTGCAGACGGGCCTGGCATCAATGATGACCGATGTCGGCAGGGAAATGGATGTAAATCTCTATGATAAATCCAGGCGTGGACTCGGTATTGTAATATCCCATAAAGACGCGACCAAAATCTCCATCGGCCAGCAGGTGCAACTACGCTGTAGCTGGAACCCCCACCTTCTCGGCCAGGGTCGATTTATGATACAATCCGTCAAAGAACAACGCGTTGGTCTAAAAGTCCTCACTTAACGGCTGTTTCTTCATTTCTCCTGTCGTTGGTAAAGGCAAACCTTATAAACGACGAAAGATTACGTAAAAAACGCAGCCAGCTATTGGGCGACAACCAAAGCATGGTCACATACCCCCACAGGACCCGGGGACGCTGGAAATGGGTTCGATAGAAATCAATAAAAAGCTCTTCCATACGGTCACGCGCCATCCCCTTGGGGATAAACTGAAATTGCATACAGTCCATTTTTTCCCAATCCTCATCAAAGGTGCCCAGGCTGTCCCCTCCTTCCTTGATCTGTTTATAGACGGGTGAACCCGGAAAGGGCGTAAATTTTGCCAGGTTGAAATCATCAATTGGCAACGAATACACATATTCCCGACTTTTACGGATACTCGCCTCACTCTCGCCGGGAAGACCCATCATCAACAAGCCCTTAACCCGAATACCGGCCTTTTTGATCAACTCAATTTTCTCCCTCATCATATTCAGATCCGGATTTTGCCGATGGGCGGCGAGTAAATCCTCATCCCCCGTCTCGATACCAAGGCTGATCATCCAGCAACCGGCCGACTTCATAAGCTGTAATAATTCAAAATCGAGATGTTCCGCCCTTGCCGCACAATTAAACGTTAAACCAAGGGGCTGGTCGATTACCATCCTGCAGAAATCAACGACCCGCTGACGATTAAAGGTGAACTGGTCATCATAAAAATTCAAGTGTTTAATACCGTATTGTTTTTTTAAAAACAGTACGTGTCTATAGATATATTCAGCCGAATTATAACGAAATGTCCTGCGAAAAACGGATCTGTCACAATAGGAACACGCATAGGGGCAACCGCGGCTGGACAGAAAACTGGCATTGGGCACCGAAGGATAATTAAAAATCGGTAAGGTATAGGCTTTGGGAAAACCTGCAAGTTTGGAGTAATCAGGAAAAGGCAGGGAGTCCAGATCGAGAAGATCCTTTCTCAAACCATTAAAATGAACGGTGCCGTCCAGGTCACGGAAGACAATACCCTGGATTGTTTTCCACCCCTCTTCCGAACTGGAAAGAATCTGCCTCAAGGATTCTTCTCCTTCACCCACCACCACAAAATCAACACTCTTATAACAATCCAAGATCCTTGTATTCAGGGCCGAGACATGCACTCCGCCAAAAATAGTCTTAATGGCGGGACAGATCTTTTTGGCCAATCGCGCCAACCTTTCCCCATCAAAAAAGCTTGAGGTGGTACAGGAAAAACCTATATGGGATGGTCTGTGCTCTTGTAAATATTCTTCAATAAGCCCATCCGCCTCCGGATGGGCATAACAATCAATAATATCATTGTCTATACCATGATCAGTCAAATACGCGGAGATGGACGCCAGCCCCAGCGGCGGCATAATATTTGCCTTGCGCGAGATATCATTCCCCGCACATCTGGCACTGTAACCAAGGGGATGGATAAGGAGAATTTTATTGTTGTTCACCACCACTGTCCTTTTAAGACGTTAGAAGACCTTGTTGATCTGCTTTCCACCATCGATATTAAAAAAAATTCAACCTTGATTTTATCGAAATATCCAAGAATCAAGGCCTGTACATTTCGAACAGGCCCCGGTCAACGGGTAAGATAGAGGGCACAGTTAACCCCGCCAAAACCGGAATTACACGAGATAACAGAAGGGTTAACAAGGGGCAGCCCTTGTTCTCCGGAAATTGTTCCAGCCCCCTCTTCAGCTTCCACAAGACCCACCGTGGGGGGGAGCATCTGCAAATGCAGACTTTTAACGCTCAGCATGGCCTCAATCAGCCCCACAGCCCCCAGGCTGTGACCCAATGCGCCCTTCACTGAGCAGCGGGGGACATCCCCGTCGAATTTATCCCTAAAGGCCAACAGTTCCATGGAATCGTTATAGACGGTACCGGTACCATGGGCATGTATGCCGCCGGGTCGTTTCCCGGAAGTGGCGACAATACGATCAAACAAGGCCTTTAGCCCACTTGCCTTTCGACACGGTGCGGTGATATGTGTGGCATCACATGATATTCCCCAATCCTCCAGCCACGCCAGGGGGGGTGTGGTCGACTCCGCCATGGCCCCGTGTGCTGAAAGTAGCATCCAGGCAGCGCCATCACCCAGGGACAAACCGTCACGGTGGCGGTCAAATGGTTTAGCACCGGTGGTTGACAGCGCTTTAAGGCTGTCAAAACCTGCAACAATGAAATCAGCGACCACGTCCACACCGACGACCAGGGCATGCTCACACGCACCCGCCGCAATTTGCATACCCGCCCTGGCCACGGCCAGACTACCGGAAGCACAAGCGGCGCTGACCATTGTTGCCCCTGTTGCAAATCCCAGCCTGTCCTGTATATAACCGCCAAGTTGATGGGGACAACCTGCAACAGCTCCGTTTGAATTTATCAACTCGTCCACCGCCGCCTTGGTCGTAGCACAAAACAACCCTGTCCCCTGGGGAAGATGCGGCATATCATCAAGCAGGCGATCCAACATATTTTTCAAACGCAGCCAGCTTCCGCCCGTCCCCCGAAGATCTCCTATAATACCCACCGGATACTCCCTGGCAACGGAAGGAAAAGAACGGAAGGCAAGACCACTTCTCCCTCGAAGCAAACCATCCCATGTCGCCTGCAGATCTCCAAGCGGCGTAAGGATATTACCCCCTGTTATGGCAATTTTTCTCATCAACTTTTACAACTCCCACCGGTTATATAGCGTATTTTTTATTACAATTTACAAAAGACCATCCCGCCATTTCCGCTTAAAGTCGACAAGCCAGTCGGGAGCGACGAGGAGAACGGTACCGTCGATCTCCGTCAGCAACTGCACCGTATAGCCGCAGGCGGCCACCATTCCCCCCTGATTATACACAGTATATGAAAAATTAAGCCTGGCTGCGTCGGCCCAGTGTAACGCACTCTCGATGGAAATCTGCTCGTCGAAACGCAAGGGATGTTTATAATCGGTATGTAACTGCACAATGGGGGCCACCGTGCCGTTTTCCCTGAAAGTATGGTAGGTCAGGCCATACCTATCACCAAAGGCTATCCGGCCATCCTCAAAATAACTCGGATAGCGCCCATGCCAGACCATACCCAGTGCATCAACATCCTCAAAACGCACTCTCCGTTGAGCCGTTGCCGTCAGAGCAGAGGGTTCACCCTGCCGATATTGAAAATATTCTTTTTTAAAGGTCATATTATGCAGTTCCCAAACAGACGCTCTCTACATCTAACGCAGACAAGCTGCAAGTAAGTGCCTTGTTTTTCTTTACAGGTTTTATGGAGTAAGGCACTAAACAAATATTTTCCCTATTTTAAAAATTTCACCCGGTGTCTGAGGTTGATAACAATGACTATTCGTTAAAATTTCCTATCCCTAAGATTGGATGATATGTGAAAAGTCAATAGAACCCGTTGCAATTAACTCCTTATCTCCCCGTTCTATCGTAAATTGGCCGCACCAGTCATGTTGTTCTTCCCGACTTTGCAGATCAATTTTCGCCACCACCATTTCATCCGGCTGGATCATGGCCATGAACTTGGCACGACCAATATTTTTCAGCAGCAGGGGGCGTGCGAGGAGTCGTTCAGCAAGATAACGCACCATGGCCAGCTGCACAATCGCCGGTAAAATCGGCTGATTGGGGAAATGGCCGCCAAAACCGCAAAATGACGAAGGAAAGACAAACTCCGCTGTTGCCCCCATACCCTGTTCTTTACCATTTTCGGCAATATAATGTGCACAACAATCCGCCAATGCGTTGTACAATGACTGCGTTTCCCTATCCATGACCGTCATCCACCCCATGTCGTATTCCCGTTAAAACAATACGAATTCCAAGCCACGGCTGACTATATATCATTGTAATATCTCCATCCTCCGTCCCCTGTGGCATATCCACCCGCCAGAGGGTCATAAATGCGGAGCGAAGGGATTTCTCGCCGTCGCCTCCATTTTTTCTCCGGCTGCATAACCGTAAAAACCAACTGCCGCTACACGGTTTTTGGGCCGGTTCAATAATAAAAACCCTGGTGAAGGCGGTATGCAAAAAGTTTGCAGTCATGGTACCTTGTAAGACACCGCCCGGCAATGGCGCGGCCCCGTTATATTTTATGGTTCCCGCAAGGAGCTTAACACCGGTGGCATCCAGGAGAACATATTGCAAACCGGCATCCCTTTTCCCAAGACCTAAAAGACCTGAAAATTTCACTCTGCCCCACCGCTCCACCCGGATATTCATCAACGTGCTTTCCGTTACCTCCGGTCCCGGCGATAAATTTATATGTTTCTCAACCGGTAAACTGCACGAGACCGGCAAAAAACAAAACAGTAGAAAAATCAGGCGTTGCATGGGAATTTTTCTCCAAAATACTCAAGCAGACACGGACTGACAAAAATCGCCACCGGCCAGGCGGCACCTATACCAACCAACACCGTAATACCAAGAGAATGCAGAGCTGGATGGTGGGCAAAGGCCAAAACACCAAAGCCCACCAAGGAACTTGCCGCACATATACTCACCGCCGCCCCCGCCGTCTTTTGTCTGGGCGACAACCTTGCGCAAACAATAAATATACCATAATCAACGCTTAGACCAATGACCATAATGCCCATGATCAAATGCATCATATTCAATTCTCCATCACTCAGAAAACAAAACACGGCCATGGCTGAGAGTGCAGAGACAACGGGGGCCAATACTGCGATTACCGTGGCAAAGCGACGAAACTGCATGGTAACCAGCAGCACAATCACACAACCGGCAACAAGGGACAAGGTGAGAATATCACGCCGCAGCAGCTGTTCGACTTCCGCCCTCCATTTACTATTGGCAAGGACGGTCAACCCCGGCTGCCGATCCGCCATGGTTAAAAGTTCAGGTAACAGCCCTCCGTCCACGGCCACGGTCGTCAGGGCAAGGAACTCTTTTCGCCCCGCCCGCGAAGAACTCTCTTTCAACATGGAGGCCAACATCGGTTGTAAAGGTCCCTTGAGAAACGCGGATGGACTCAAGGGTTGGGGCTCAAGATCCAGCCATGAAAAAAATGGGACAAAGGCCCGCTTGCTAAAACCCATGGACATAGCGCATTCCTGAAACTGGCGATGAAAGACGGAACGCTTCTCCTGCCAGAAATTCCGCCAGCGCAGGCGGTGACGTTTTTGCGCCAGCGGTCCAGGCAGGATCGGCGCAAAAGATTGAAAGCGCTTGCACCCCTGTGTTACTAAAAATCTGTAGAGGTCATAATTTTTATCCAGGACTCCAGCCAGACTATCGGCCCTTGCCACCACAAATGCCTGATCCCCCTTCCCTCCCCAGGTTTTGGTAAAATGTCGCTCGTCCTCACCTATCCGGAGCGTGGGGACGTCAAGCACCCGCAAATCGCCGTTATATTGCAGAAGAGGCCAGGAAAAAACGCCACACAGTATGAGAAACAGCCACAGTAATAAAATTTTACCCCGCCACCGCTTCATAATGGTGGGCAAGCCCTCTCCAAAACCTGATTTTTTGTTTACAACATTATTTTGCGCCTTAATAATCGTTGGAATCAGCAACCAGGAAAAAAGAACGGCCAATAAAATACCGATCAGGGCCAATGTTGCCATCTGCCTGTGGGATGCGACCTGTGAAAAGAATAAAACAATGAAGACTGCGGTCGTGGTGGCCGTCGCACAGGCGACAGGCCTGCCCACGACCTTCAGTAGTTCGCGCCTCGTCCCCGTTTCCCGGCTTAGGGTGAGGTAAAGATGGATAGAAAAATCCACAGCAATACCAAGGAGAACGATGCCGAACCCCAGGGCAAGTCCACTCACCTTGTCAAAAATAAACCCCGTTAAGGCAATGGCCGGTGGCGCCGCCATAAAAGGCACGCTTAATACCGCCAGCGCCTTGATATTCCTAAGGGTCACGGCCAAAAGCAATATAAGTAAAACTGTGGCGGCGGGCAACAGAAGGCGCAGATCCCTTTTAACCATGCGACTATTCGCCAGGGTGTGGGGCAGGGTGCCGATTATTCTCGCCCGAATCCCCTTGGCAAGGGCGTGTTGAAAAGATGATTTAAGGACGTTATCTACCTGTTCCGCAACCCTGGAATCCGTCAGCGGCAGAATACTCTCGGCCACGACCAGGCAACTTCGACCATCCCGGCTCATCAAGAAACCGTTATCAAATGCCATGGAAAATTCCGACTGCAAATGTCGAAGCTTGCCGAGAACCAGGGGCACCAGCCCCAACGGATCATCCTGCACCTGTTTTTTTAGAGCAATCCCGGCAGGACTGTTTAACAGGGCATAATTCTTTGCCAAGACCTTGGCAATACCGGCCTTATCCGTCATTTTTTCCAAGGTTCGAAAATCATCTCCGTCCAACAGCAACGGCAGAGAGGGACGCAATGAACGGAAAAGAGAACTCTCGTACCCCGCCGGCAATCTCGAAATTACGAAGGAAAAACGACCACTGTCCCGCAGGACCTTACCCAGCTGTTCAACACTGTTCTGGAGATCTTTACGGAGAAGATACGGCTCTACGACAACATCTTCTTTTAGGGAAAGGGTGATGAAAATCCGATCCACCAAACCCATACGCTGCAGCAAACTTATATCGCCCCGCACCGCGCCATCGGGTAAAAGTTCCAAGGCATCATCACGAACCTCTACATTTCCACAGGCAAGAGAACCCAGGACAACAATCAATACCACAATCGCCCAGCGCCAAGCAGTTCCCACCTCTTTCATTTTCCATCACAACGGGTAAACAGGGATTCCGGCACCTCAACGTTCACCTTATACGAATGAAAAATTATGCGGGTGAAATCGCCCCCCGGCTCGGTTATTTCCACCTGTTCGGGCTGTTTAGTAATCATATTGAAGAAAATTGTCACAGCCGCAATATATCGACCGACCTCCTTGTCCCTCGGTTTTACAATAAGACCGTTACGTCCCTTCATTGTTATTATATAACGTTCATTCAGATTGGAATAGTCCCCCCCCAGCCAGAGCCAGAGCTGCCGGGCAACACTCTTCATAACCGGGTCACGGGCCAGTTGAAAAGAGGTTGGGGGGGACTGACCGTCACAACGCATGCCCTTTTCGCCATTGAAGATCAGCACGGAGGGAAGCGGATCAACAAACTCCCAACGTAATTTTTCCGGCCGGATTATCGTCAACCTGCCATGGAAAATAACCGGTTTGCTGAAAAGAGCCAGATGCCGCTCCTGGGTAAAAGAACTTGAAAAGGACGTTACCTTGTCGGAGGCGGATTGAATCTCACCCAAAAAATCTTTTAAGTCAACCTGACTCGAGCAGGCGGATAAAGGGAAAAAAAACAACCGGCAAAGAATAAGAGCATGAATAAAACAATATTTTCTTGACCAGCTCCGGATTACAGTACCATACCACTCCATCTCAATCGGGATCCTCCCACACCTTTATATTTCCGGAGGCCAGCAGTTCATCCGCATCAAAGACCCCGCCGCGGATAATTTTCACCGCGCCAAAGGAAAAAGTCTTTTCGGTCTCTATCCGCACCATTCTCCCCGGCACCGCTTCCGAGGCAAATGAAAACCCGTCGACCCCCACCAGCATGCCATTTTTCGCCGGTCGCTCCTGACATAGGGCATCATAACCATTGGCCATGGCAACCGACTGGGCGATTAACTCAACGAAAAACTCAGGAAGTAGACGATTATCAGAAATAGATATACCCGCAACCGGTAATATCGCCTGGGCAACGGCACTATCATCCCAGCGTCGAACAAGACTGTCGACAAACAACATCGGCCACCGGTGAGGTACCAATAATTCTGCGGGCAAGGGCAGATCTATTTCCCGCATCCCCTTACCTTTTTCCATATTCTTACCCTCGCGTGCGTCCCCTACTGAAGTTACGGAAACCATTACATGTACATACCGCCATTAACACTGATCACCTGACCGGTTATATAATCCGCCTCGTGACTCAGTAAAAATCGAACAACCCCCGCCACCTCGTCTACCTTGCCCACCCTGCCAAGGGGAATAAGTGGCAAAATCGTATCCAGGGGCAGTTTTTCTATCATCTCTGTTTCGATCAGACCCGGCGAGACAACATTAACCAGGACATTTCTCTTACCCAGCTCACGGGCAAGAGCCTTGGATGCACCGATTATTCCGGCCTTGGCGGCGGAATAATTCACCTGCCCGGCCTGCCCCGTCTCCCCGGAAATCGAGGCAATGGAAATAATCCTACCCCGCCGTTTTGAGAGCATCATTTTAGAAAAAAGCCGGGCCAGAATAAAAAAACTATCCAGGTGAACCGCCAAGACCTGATCCCATTCACCCCGCTGCATAAGGGGTAAAATATTATCCCGGGCTATACCTGCATTATGGACAAGACCATAGGGAACAACATCATCAAACAACGGCTCCAACGCCTCCTTGGCAGCGCCTTCATCCGACACATCGAACTGGAGAAGTTTACATTTCCCGCCAAGTTTCTCAACAGCACGCCGAACTTTCTCCGCGGCCTCCGTTGAAGATCTGTAATTGAGCCAGATATCATATCCATCTTCCGCCAGCTTCAGGGCAATGGCCGCCCCGATCCCCCTGCTTGCGCCACTGACAAATACCGTTTTTCTATCGCTTGCCATTATTCTGTCACCCTCCATCTCCTTAATATAACACCTAACACAGACAAGCTGCAAATAAGTGCCTTGTTTCTGTTATGAACCCGTTAAGTTGAACATTACCTTTATTTTCTTGTTTTTCTTTACATGTTTTATGGAGTAAGGCACTGATCTTGCGCGCAAAATTTAGGCAACACATAACTTTAACCTTTTTTTAATTGTAACCTCGCCTCGCCCCATGCCCCCTTAATTCGACAAGACAACAGGTCGCCGCAATCACCACCGTTTATTTCATTACCCAAGATCATCATTCCAGCCAGAGGATCATGGATCGGCATTGGCCTGCTGTTTATTGTAATCTCCTCGTCACAGCGCAGACAATCGAGCGGTTCGCCACCACCGTCTATAATCTCCGGAATATCCAGTCGATAACAATTTTTTTCATTTTTGTCATCAATTTGCAAGAGCCAGCATCCCGCACCGGCAGGCCACGGATATTTATCCACATTATGCCATTTTCTAGCATCATGCAGAAGGGCGCTGTACGTCTCCACCTGAACCACCAGACAGCTACTGATCCTACCGGATCGAAGGGCCAGCCAGCCCTCCTGCAAAGCCCTAAAAAACGGAACGGAAAAATCAGTGATAGTCAAGGCGTAGCCTCTGATGGAAAACACGCTGGCCATATACCCCGCCGCGGCGTTAAAAACGGAATGGGAAAACAGGGTGGGCGAGGTCTGTTCCCCCCCGACAATCTGAGCAAGGACGTCAAAATTTGTCTCCATGGTACCAAATGATGTGGAGATAACCAGGCCGCAATTATCCCCACTCGCCTTTTCAGAACACTCCAATTGGCGAAATACTTCAAAAGCTGAGACAACGGCCAACTGTATAAAAGCATCGGCCCTACGTAAATTTCGCTGCAACTCCGCCGGAATAACCAGATCATGCATATAACAGTGATGGATTGCCAAAATAGAAACATTCACGGGCCCGCCCCCTCGATAACCAGGGCACCGTTACCTCCGCCGAAGGCCAGCGACTGGCTGATACCCACCCTTCCGGCCAAAACGGCGCTCCCGGATTGGGGTAATATTTCAAAATCCAGTTGCGGATCCGGCTGCAGACAACCTATTGTCCCCGTCACCTCGCCCCTGTTCAGAGCCATCAGGGTAAATACTGCTTCCACCCCTCCCGCAGCCCCAAGGGTATGGCCGGTAGCTCCCTTCGTGGAAACAACGGGGAGACGACCACTAACAAAACCCAGAGCGGCGAGTGCATTTGTTTCGGCCCGATCATTGGCCAATGTCCCGGTGCCGTGACCGTTAATCATCGAGATATTTTCAATGGATACGCCACCGTCGATCAGTGCCTTCGTAACCGCAAGTTGCAGACCCCGGCCCAGGGGATCCGGAGCCGTCGGGTGATGGGCGTCTCCCCCCGCACCATATCCTCGTATCCAGCCCTTAATTTCCCCGTGTCGGGCAAGCGCTGCCCCCTCCGTTTCGAGGACTACAACTCCGCTCCCTTCCCCCAGGTTCAGACCCTTTCGCTCGGCATCAAATGGTCTACAATTTTCCCCGGCAACGAGCATCAGACTTTTAAAACCATAGCAGGCGATCCGCGAAAGTTCATCCACGCCGCCGGCGATGGCAATATCGCAAAGTCCGTATTGCAGCCAGCTCTTTGCAACTCCGATGGCATCCGTACCGGAGGCGCAGGCGTTGGTAATAACAACCCTCGGCCCCTTAATTCTGAGAAATTTTTGCACCGCCTCGGCAATATTTGAAGAAAGATAGGTAAAAAGAGGTGCGGGCTCAGGATCCTCACCAGCCTTCCACACCTTAAAATATTCTTCGTTATGAAAGGTGCACCCCACCGTTGTCCCCAGGGCAACACCCACTCTTTTGTCCCTTAACTCCCCGATGGCCAGCCCCGCCTGCAACAACGCCTCCTCAATGGCGGAAAGGGCCAGGAGTATCATACGATTATAACAACGCTCTCCACTTTCGAGAATTCGCGGGAACGGCCGTAACTCATCACCTTTTACCAGAAAACATGGCGCCGTAAAGGAGGCGGGAAAATAATCCCCGCCCACCATTTCATTGGCAACGAGCCCGGCCCTTATATTCGCCGCGGCTATCTCCGCATTGTGACCCGCAGCGGAGATGCAACCGTACCCGGTCACAACTATGGAGGACAACGACTGTGGCATATTTTCCTATAACACTTAATACGGACTGCTATTTTATGGTAACGACGGTTCCTTGCAAGGCCACGTTCACCATCATGGCCCCGGCCAAACAAGAGAACTCCTTAGTACTGGATTCCGGGTGATTCTTGATATTGGAAACAATATTGATAACGGCATTCCCCCCCTCGCGCACGGCTCGATCCTGGAGAGCGCTCAAGGCCGAAGCCATGGCCAGGCTGCAGGCGTAATCGCGTTTCTTGGCAAAACCATTAGTCCTTTTACTGGTTTTATAGGTACCAAATTTTTTCACAACCGGCGGATGATGTTGCTTGCCCCAGTAAAATTTAATATTACCCGGAAATAATGCTTTCACCTTGGCAAATTCAAAGGCTTTTTTCACCGAATATTTTTCCTTTACATCCTTCGCAACCGCCGAAGAAACACACATTGCCAGGACCAGGACACAACATATATAGATTTTTTTAATCATCTTTTTCTCCCGTTGATTTTTCATGATCCATAATATACCTGGCAAGACTCTCGATTGAAGCAAAGGCCTTTTTGCCCTCATCCATATCCTCAATCTGAACATCAAAATATTTCTGCACCAAAACAACCAACTCCACAGCATCAAGGGAATCCAGGCCAAGGCCATCGCCGAACAACGGTTCGGTATCACTAATATCTTCAGGTTTTCTACCCTGAATTTTAAGATCATTAACGAGTATTTCTTTTAGCTGTTTCTTTGTTCCTTCCATATCTTCCCCTACCTGTTATCCCTCTTCTTTACAACAACGTCATTGTTTCCAGAAATCATAAAAATTATACCATTGAAAAGGATAGTCTTTTAGATATTCTTCAACAACCTTAATATAGTGTGCGCTGCACTGTCGCAACATTTCGTCCCGTTCTTCCCTCTTTTCATAAGTGGGATAAAAGCAATCCCAAAGCTTTAACTGATAACTTATTTTTCCGGTTTTTGCCGCAAGAAGAACGGCAACCGGCGCCTGAACCGAAGATGCAAGCTGATAAGCACTGTCGGGCAGTCGTACCGGTTTACCAAAAAATTCAACAACCGAGGAAGAACCTTTAATATACCTGTCACCCATAATGGTCACAACCTCGCCCCTACCGAGGGCGGCGGCGGCGTCTATCATTCCGCCAAAAGCCCCGTCCGCATCAATTATCTCAAACGGGCGCCTGCCACCGCCCTGCAGATCAAAAAAATGTTTGGCCGCCGCCTGTTGATCATACTGCATCAAAGCATGAACTTTCACCGGCAGACCACCCAGATGGGCCAGTGCGGACTGCCAGTTCCCCACGTGGGCGGTGAGGAGAATAAGCCCTCTGCCCCGGCTGACTAACTCGACAAGCCTGTCATAACCAACAAATTCACCTTGTAAAGCTGCGTCCCTGCTGATACCTAGCCAACCACGATCAACCAGAACACTCCCGAATGACAAGATATTTTTATAAGTGTAGCGCCAATAGGTACGGCGACTTTCCCCCGGGAATCTCCGCTGCAAATAATGGCCGGTAATACCATGTATTTTCCGACTAAACACCACATAAGACAAGACGACCGGAACGAGTAATGCACGCCCACCCCGATGGCCAAACAAACGCAATGCTATGTAAAAAAAGAAATGACCTAACTGTTCCAGACGGGCCAGACATACACGGCCGACTGCTTTCCCGTCAAACATCATCAACTATGGACATGGGTTCACAATATTTTTATTCATCCTTCGCCCCAACCAGTAGACCAGGCCTGCCCCTGCAAGGCCAAGCAATGGCCCCACCAATAAAGAGCCGATAAACCAGTCTAAAAGTCTGACATGGATTTCAAGTAACCATTTCTCCCAGGACAAATCCACAATTAATTTACCCTTGCGCAGAAAGTATCCCACCTCAATACACAGGACCGGAAGCAGAGGAGGCATGCATAACTGGCTGGCTGCAACGGCCGCCACCTTGTTGAGGTGTAATTTATGGGCCACATAAATAATAACCACGGTATGGCATGCTAAGAGAGGCAAGGCACCCAGAACAATGCCCAACCATACGGCAACGGCCAGCCAAAGCGGAGAGGCATTTTCCCGGCAGAGGTTTTTCAAAGTTTTAAAGGGATTTTTTACCACCACCGTATCTTTTTTCGTTCCTTTCAGCTCGACCACCTTCCTATGGGGTATCGGCAGGAGACGCCGACAGACCAGTGCGGTATGGAGCCTTGTCAGCCGCCAGTTATCACGGATTTTATGAAAATGACTAACCCTCTCATGCCGGGGCGGATAATAAACCGAGACCGGGACACTGCGCACAAAAACACCGGACCACAACGCTTTAACCAACACCTCAACTTCAAAATCATAGCGCGTTTTCGTAAGCTTGAGGCTCAGTAACTCTTTTACCGGGTAAAGACGCATACCACTCTGTGTATCATCCAGGTCAACCCCGGATTCCAGGCGAACCCAGAAATTTGAAAATGACCGGCCCCACAGACTCGACCCCGGAACTGTTTCCTGCACCATTTGCCTGGCACCAATGACTATCGTCGGCCACCCTCCGCTTTCCGCCTCCCCAGCCAGCAACCTCACCTCTCCGGGATCGTGCTGACCGTCGGCATCGAGACTTATAATTGCATCGAAACCCTGCTCCATCGCCAGACGGGCCCCGGCAAGTATCGCAGCCCCCTTCCCCATATTGCAAGGCAAACGGTGTAACTGACACTGGAGCCCCGCCAGGCCCCGCCAGCCCCCGTCACTACTCCCATCATCAACAACCAGAACGGGATAACCGGTTGACAACGCCTTATCCGTTACCTCAACCAATGTTGAGCCATGATTATAAACGGGGATTACCAGTAGAATTTTTAATTTGCCAACACTCATTATCGTCTGCGCTTTTTAAGGACAAGATCCCATAATGGTCCAACCTGGCCCATTTTATGTAACATGGCGATACGATCCTCCAATTCATGGCATGGGTAGATACGGTCAATGCGATCCGCAAAAGACTTCCTGATCCCGGCCACGATTTCCGTTAGGGAAAGCGAAGGAGAAACATAAAAGACAGGGGCCAGCAGGGGGCAATCTTCATCAATAATCCCATCCGCCACCGCCCTGTCAAAAACCCCGGTTCCCGGGAGAATACGGATTCCGGCAAAGGCAAACACCACGCATTTATCCAGTTTTTCTATATTGTTAAAACCCTCCTCCAGGGTATCCCTGTCCTCCTCCGGGCCACCGAACATTACAAAATGGGCACAGGCTATTTCTTCCTGGATTATAAGGCTGTGTACCCTGAGAACATCAGCAAAGAGAAAATTTTTACCGATCCCGGCCAGGGTCTGATCGCAGGCGGCATCGGTACCGAGTTCCATGGCGGCAAGCCCCGCTCTCTTCATTAACCGCAGATCGGAGCGTCTGAGATTCTGTGGTCTGAAAAAAGCGCACCAGGGCAGTACATTGCCCCTACGAATTAATGCCTCCGCCACCTCAAGAAAATGGCCGTCCGGGTCGTTGAAAAAGGAGTCCGCAAAAAAGATATACCTGGCTCCGGAATGACAAGCTAGGTGTTGCACCTCTTCCGCTATTTCATCCGCGTCCCGATACCTTATTTTCTTACCCTCTATTGTCGGATACGAGCAGTAGCTGCAGGTGTAGGGACAACCACGTTTAGTTTGAACGTTGAGCATCCCACCATGTTTGATATAATAACTGGCCGTGGATGCGGTCAAATCGGAGGGTTGCCATAAACCGACGGTCGGTTCCGAACGGAACACCTTTTGGGAAGGAGGCCGCCCGGCCGCCAACTCCCCCGCCAACCACGGCAACAGCACCTCTCCTTCCCCCACGACGCCGTAATCTCCCTGCAAAAGCTCCATCAACCCCTCGGGGATTATGGAAAAAGCAGGCCCCCCCAGGACCAGGGGTGCCTTGGAAAACTTTCGGATACATTGAACCGTCTCTACAATTTCAGCCAGATATTCGTTGGGTGCGGCACTATCGACGGAATCAAGATTACGAATGGACACACCAATCAAATCAAAATCCGCAGCCGACAGAAAACGCTCCAGGCCTTCAAGCCCGCCGTCCGCCAGGATATCAAAATGTTCCGCGCGATGGCCATGTTTCTTCAATGCCCCCACCAGGCATGCTGCGCCAAGGGGATAGACAGGATATGGTGTTACCACTTGATTCGCCGAAACAATCAGGCAATTGGCACCATTATTTTCCGTCATTGCAATGACCATTTACGTTCCTTTGCCAAATCACGATGCCGGTAAGTGCCGTCCGCCATCTCTTTTTTTACCAATTCAGCAAAGAGTCGGGCCATACGCAGGGATTGCGGCATATCCTGATAAAATGTCTCCCAGGCATATGAATACATCTCTTCTAATTTCTCGGGGCTCATATTTTTAGGGGTGTAGACGGCCTCCGCCGTGGTATAACGTCCCCAATCCTTGTGTAAAATACGCCCTTCTTTTTCATACCGTTCAGTCACTGCGGTATGGGGAAAGGGAGTCAAAATAGAAAATTCTGCCATATCTATATCGATTTCCAACAGAAAATCAATAAGTCGCTTAATATAGTCAGCATCTTGGTTATCGGTACCCAACAACACCGCAGCTTCAACGCCGATACCATGATCCTTCAGACGCTTCACCCGGTTTCTAATAACATCAGAGGTATCAAAAACCGCCTGGTATACAT
This sequence comes from uncultured Desulfopila sp., assembly GCA_964594945.1. GTDB lineage: Bacteria > Desulfobacterota > Desulfobulbia > Desulfobulbales > Desulfocapsaceae > Desulforhopalus_A. The sequence continues at coordinate 18,766 of CAZQOD010000008.1, read as the reverse complement.
ACCAGCAACCCGCCTCGGCCGCTTTGGCAATAACCTCTTCATCGTCGAGGATGGGATGGCTGATCCATTTCTTTTTCAACGGGATAAGGGCCTCGAAAAGTTCCATAACCCACTCCTTACTCTGGGCCAACGAATTGTCAACCAAGAAGAGTCGGTTATTATCTATGCTTTCAATCTCTTCAACCACCCTGTCCATGGGACGTGGCCGAAACTGCTGGCCGCCGAGAAAGGCCGTGGCACATGGGAAACAGTTAAAACGACAGCCCCGTGAAGCATGGACAAGATCCACCATACGCACCCCCCTGTACACATAGCGTTCGTCGTGCAGAATCGATCTTCGTGCCGGACCTATGGAATCTATCGGCGGAAAATCATGAAAAAAATTATAGCGGGGCTGCAACCTCCCTCCTTCCAAATCTTTGAAAACCGTGGCCAATCTGCCATCTTCGGTTTCCCCCAGAAAAATAGAATCGACAAAAGTTGCCACCTCTTCGGAATGCAGCATTGTCGATATTCCCCCGGCCACCACCTGGATACCAAGTTCCTTATAGCGGGCGGCAATTTCCTTACCACGGGGCAGCTGACAAGTGAGCATCATTGACAAAAACACGACATCGGTTGAACTGGAAAAATCTATTGTGTCCACATTTTCATCAATAAAACGTACCTCATACTCCTCCGGAATGGATGCCGCCACACAAACCGGTCCATGGGGCGGGAGATGAAATTCCGTCTGTTCCGGTATTTTATTCCATTTGGGATAGATCAATGTCACTGTCTGCATTTTTTTTCCAACAAAAGTTAATTTTCATACCCGACCCCGACAAAGGGAGCGGTGTTTTTAAATATTTTTTAAACATCACCGGGCCGGCGTTCGCCGAATAAGCCTTACATCCACGACCAGAGTGTCAGCTCCATCCGTGTAATAATCAAATTCACAGGCAACAATAAAAGACAAATCCCTTCCGGCCCGGAGGAGCATCTCGGCTTCATCCACAGCCGAAGCCAGGGGATTTTCCGTATCCAGAAGTGCATATACCGGCCCGACCAGACCGTGGTGACCCGCCGCCTCCGCCAGGGGAATATTGGGCAGGGTGTAGCCAAACAGGGCCGGGCTTGCCAGCCCCGGACCATTTTTCATGGTCTGGATGAAATCCAGGTCCGTATGCAGGGAACCCTTTCTGGTACCGCCGACAAGACCCGCCGATAGACCGCATTCACAACACCTCTCCCCCCGCTCAACAACACCATTTTCCTGCAAAAGCAGAGCAATCTTTACTATCAGCAACCGACAAAGAGGCGTCATTCTCCCCCAGCGTCCGGGAATTGTACCAAGAGCCGCGACAATATCATCACCCGCCTGGTCACTGAATGCCCAGGGGTATTTATTATTTTTTTTAGACATCTCTTAGCCGACCCTTCGATATTTTCAAAAAATAATAGTTGTAAATAATGTGGATTTCAAATTGCAACTCCACGATAATCCACTAAACTAACCATTTTTTTTTACATCAAGCCAGCATAGCGGATCCTCTGCAAGATAATCACCGGTAACCTGGTAGGCGTGGCCGCGACAACCGTAACAGGTCGCACCCATCTCACATTCTCCGCATTTGCCCTTGATACGGGTACGGATATTCCTTAAATCTTCGATCACCAGACTTTTACGCAAAATATCGGCAAGCCCGGCTTCCCTGATATTACCCACGCTAACACTCACACCGGGACAGGGATGAACATCCCCGTTGGCGGTTACAGTACAGGAATATTCATGACGGGCACACTGGGAAGCCGCCAGGGGCGGATGGGGACTCCAGCCACAGGCAAACTCTTCCCTGTCTATCCTGGCCAACTCTTCAAACAGGTTTTTCACCTCTTCCGGCCTGACTTCAAGATCAGGATATTCAGTGGCCCTGCCCTGCATGGTCATGGCTTCAATATAGGGAACAATGCCCTCTTTTCTGGCCCAGCGCCACAGATCAGGTAACTCTTTATAATTCTGACCACAGATAATTGTCTCCACGCCCAGGGAGTGTTTACCATCCGGATATCCCGCATGTTGCAGAGCTGCCAGCGCCTTTTGGATGGCGACAAAGGTGCCCTCCCGACCGGCGAGATAATCCTGCACCTCGGCCTTTCTGCTGTTCATTTTCAAAACCACCCCCATGCCCAACTCAAACAGTCGATCGGCAACATCAAGTGTAAGGGAAAGACCGTTGGTAAACAGGTCGGCCACCAGTTTTTTAGCACGGATATATTCCATTACTTCAAAAATATGGGGATAGATCAGGGGCTCGCCACCCCCCAGAACAATCACTTTTTTTACGCCAAGGGCCACGGCCTGGTCAATAATATCATATATTTCCTCCAGGGTGATTTCATTCTCCAACGGCTGACCGGAAGCTGCATAACAGTATAAACAACGAAGGTTACAAGCCCTAGACAACTCAAGCTCAATGGACAACAAACCATTATTCCGCCTCGATACGGCAATTTCTTCAGGAGAAAACTCCATCCCCAACTGATCCCCTAAACACGTCATCGTCTGCACTGTCCCTTATTTTTATCTAAAGCTTGCACCCAGAGCATGAGAAAACAAACTTTATATTGTTAAACTAATATGTTACCTACCAGGAAAAACGTAGCCACTTTAACCGTTTCCACCAGTGATTTCTCCACTTTCAACACGCAGGATTTAGGTACCGACACGAAGATCAAAGAATTTTTTTAATTTTCTGCCGCCGTCTCCCTGCATCACGGCCCGAACCTCGGCACTACCCCTCACCACAACCTCGGGCCGTACCCGCAGGAGGGCCTGTAACCTCTCTTCAATTATTCCAGGATCAAGAGCGTTATCATCGCATCCCACAACCACAGTAAGATCATCCGACCCCTCCATTGTTGACCGCACCTCAAGGTACACACCGTCGACCTCGACACAATCCTGCAGGGCATGGAAAACGGTATCGGGGTAAAGAGTCGTCCCCTTGCATTTAAGACGCTGGGCCAATCTTCCTTCAATCGGTCCCAACCGCGGAGTAGTCCAACCACAAGGACAGGTACCGACGTGGAGCCGAGCGATATCACCGGTTTTAAAACGTACCAGGGGAAACCCTTCCACCCCGAGGGGGGTCACCACAACCTCACCCGCCTGTCCTTCCGGAAGAACGTGGCCATTGTCATCCACAATTTCAACCACCATCAATTCGGGATGCACATGACCACCAACCCCTGCTGAACATTCACCAAAGGCCGTTTCAAACTCAGTTGCACCGTAGGAGACATGCACCCTGGCCCCCCAGATTTCCTCAAGCTGTCGACCATGGTCGGTCAGGGTAAAATCAGCCCTGCGTATCGGTTCACCAATAGTAATTATTACGGCGATGGAACCACCGGCGACATCATAACCATTTTCCCGTCCCCAGCGGCCAAGCTCTAGGAGAAAGGAGGGGACCCCCAGGATAACCCTGGGCCTTAGTTTTTCTATCAGGAACCACTGCCGGGCCGCTTGACCGGGACCGCTCCTGACAGCGGTCGCCCCCAGGGAAGTTACCCCGGAATAGTAGGCCAAACCCGCGACAAAACAACGATCCAGGGTAACGGTGAGGAGCACCCTGTCCCCCTGTCGCACACCGGCACTGTAAAAGGCCATCGCCTCGTTGAAAGCTAGCCTTAGCAGATCTTTTTCAGTATACGGGACAACAACCGGTTCGCCGGTTGTCCCGGAAGTCAAGGCTATATCCCTGAAGCTTAACTCATCCCGCTTACCAAAAGATGTCGGCTGAGAATCGATATCTCCTCTGCCGGTAAAGGGCAAATAACTCAACATATCAAGATGGTTCACCGACTCCGGCCCCACACCCAGTTTACCATACAGATCCCTGTAAAAGGGAATGGTCATGGCGTTCGCAATATGTTTTTGCAACAGTTGCAACTGAAGATGATGCCGTGTTTTCGAGTCGCTCTTTCTTAACTGCAGCGCTTTATCAATATTATAGCAGCTGTCAATTTTCACCGCGGACACCTAATATTACAATACGATATTCCAAAACTTTTCCAATAATTACCCATCAGTCGTCAATCTCTTTTCAATCATATCCCGCACCCGTTGCCGCAGGACCTTAACCCGCTCATATTGTTCGCCCGAGGCGGGAGGATAAACCGGTGGCAATACAACCAGTCTCACCCGCCCCGGCTGGAGAAGGCGTTTTCCGGGGGGCAACACACCGCCGGAACCAAGGATACATACGGGCACCACGGGGCGTCCGCTTTTAACAGCCAACACAAAGGCACCCTTTCTAAAACGACCGAGCCTGCCATCACGGGATCGATGCCCCTCCGGCCAGATCGTCACGGAGCTGCCGCAGTCGAGCAGGGCCATGCATTTTTTCAAAACCTTTTGCCAACCGTCATTACTGTTTACATAACCAGCCATACGCATTAAAAAACCGTAGATCGGAATACGAAAAGGCCAGGACGTGACAAAACTATTTTCGTCCACCTCAATTGCGCCAAAAAGATAGGGATCAATGGCCGACGCGTGATTAGCTACGAAAATTGCCGGAGCAGGCAAGGGTCGAGACGGATACTCTACCTTGACCGGTCGTAAGAAGGGCGCGATACGGACAAGAATCCACCCGTACAGACGTATCAGTCGTCTCAGGGCGGAAGCGATAGTGCGGGAACTAAAAAGGCCAGTTACAAAAAGGATAAAAGGCAGTAGCACTAACCCAAACAGCGTAAGAAAAAGAAAAAAAATCCAATAATATATATTAAAGAGAACCTTCGACAAGACAGTAACTATTCCGCCTCTTTTTCAAGTTTCAACCGAATAAGAAAGCCAACAAGATCATCCATTGTTCGAATCGATCGCAACGCTTCCTCGTCCGTCATCTTCATACCAAAGGTCTTTTCCAAAACCACCACCATATCGACCGCATCGAGACTATCCAGTCCCAGGTCCTCGTAAAGCGTCGCCTCCGGCCCCATCTTTTCGGGATCCAGCTCAAACTCCTCGGCAAGAACCGCCACAACCTTCCGGCGAAGATCTTCGTCAGAAACCATCTCAAATTCTCCTAACCCAAAGTAGAGGGGTAATGTTTTTTAATAAAGAAACAATATCCAAATTTTGCATGCATAACAGAAAAAAATTTCCCTTGTATTGCACCCCTTCGGGGACTCCCAATTTATCAATTGCAAAATTCAGGTCATAAGGCATTTATAATAAGAGAGGTATTCACACCTCCCAGGGCAAAATTGTTTTTTAATACACACTGTAAAGACGCTTCTCTCAGTGCGGTTTCAATCCTGGCCACAGCGCATCGAGGGTCTACCTTCTCAATATTCCGGGTGGCGACTATCTGCTGCCTGGCAAGCATTTCCAATACTATTATAAGCTCCAGAGCCCCGGCGGCCCCAAGGGTATGACCGATATGTCCCTTCATAGAGCTCACCGGAGTCGTCGAATCCACGGCCATGCTGATGGCCGCAGCCTCCGCAATATCACCTAGTTCGGTGCCGGTGGCATGGGCGTTAACATAATCAATATCACCACTACCCAGGGAGGCCTCGGCCATGGCCCTTTCCATGGACATAGCCATGGAAACCCTATCCGGATTGGCGATGTGACCGGAATCGGTAACGTTGCCAAAACCGACAATTTCACCATAAATTTTGGCGCCCCGTTGTTTAGCCGCCTGACATTCCTCCAGCACCAAAACGCCACTGCCGCCACCACAAACAACCCCGTTTCTATCACAATCAAAGGGGCGACAACCCCTTTCCGGATCGTCGTTGCTATTGGAAGCCGCGCGCAGGAGATCAAAGACACCGGTAACGGAAGCATGGGCCTCGTCCGCGCCGCCACAGAGCATTATTTTCTGCCGTCCGGCCTGGATCAGCAGATAACCCAACCCAATAGCCTGGGATGACGAAGTACAGGCACTGGCCGGTGCCCACTGTTCGCCGCGAATACCAAGGGCAAGGGAAACATTTGCCGAACAGCTATGCCCCATAACCTTAAAAAATTCTCCCGATTTTACATCACTGAGGCTGCTGGTTGATAAAAATTTCTTAAAAAACGCCGCATAGGCCTCGGCACTGCCGGTAGTAGTACCGATGGCCACGCCGGTCTCCCCCGACGCCAGCTCATCGACGGATAGGGCGGCATCCTCAACGGCCTCCCTGCTGGCCAGGGTCGCATACTGCGCCATCGGCCCCATGGTTCGCCTAATATTCCTCGGCAACAGAGTTTTGGCGTCGTAATCCGGCACCGGAGCAGCAATACAGGAGGTGAGTCCCTTGATGGACGACCAGTCCGGCATAAAACGCACGGCCGATCTACCAGCCCAAATGTTCTCGACCAGAAGGGGGACACCCAGGCCAAACGGAGATACCGCGCCCCTCCCCGTTATCACTACCCTCTTTTTAGTCATCGTTGCAAATCCTCCCAAAGGGATTCAATCCCCAGGATTTCACCGGCGGCAATAAGACCGGAAATAGACGCCCCTGCCACCCCGGTCATAAGAGTGGACTGACCGCAGAGTAACAGACCAGGCAAACGAGTACGCACATCGGGATTAAATTGATCAAGACAGTGCATTGCCCCGTATGCGCATCCCTCCGGTGCGGCGAGTTCATCCCTGAAAGTCAGGGGCGTACCCACAGCCAAGGGCTGAATATGTCCGCATATATCTCCCCATCTCCGTTCCGCCATGCCGATCATTTCAGCTGCGACTTCAGCCTTAAATTCCGCGTACGCATCGGGCCTTGCCCCGGGAGAACTGTTCTCAAACTCTGCCACATCCTGCCAATAGCCAAGACGAAGCAATATAATGCCATTTAGTTCCTCTTGCAACAATTCTTGCGGCGCAGTCCTGGTACTTGTCATCATCATCGGTCGCACACCGTGGGGAGTTTTACTATCTTTTCGCAGGAAATCGCCCCTATCGGGCAGAACATAATAGTTCAACGGCCCCTTCAGGGTATCAAAAGATCGTTCCCCCTTGCCGAAAACTGCAAACATCGACAAACTGTTCTGTAACCCCTGCAGGCGGTGAATATAGGCGGGTCGAAAAACATGGGCGGGTACCTTGTCCACCAGGGTGGCAGGATGCCCGCTATAGATCACATTCCGACAATTTATCGTATGCTCCCTGCCAACCGTCACCCCGGTCACCCTGCCATTAGCAACAAGCACCGAATCCACACCCCGACCGGCCATCATCCGTACACCATTGTCAGTCAGTACATTTACAAAACTGTCCACAATGGCCTGACCACCACCGGCCACCGTGTAGGCACCGGAATAATAACCATGGGCAACAAGGGCGTGAACTTCCAAAGAGGCCTGCTGCAGGGGAACGCCATACAAAAAGGCGGGCGCCGACAACACGGCCCGCAACCGAATATTATCCGTGATTGAATCAAAAAAACGAACAAGGGATGTCGGCCTTGTTTTATAACCACGAATAAAGGGCATCAGCGGCAGATCGGTTTTATAAAACGGTACCTGATCACAAATCTCTTTAATTGCCGAAAAATATGTGTCTATGGCAGCACTCTCTCCGGGAAAATGCTCTTTTAATTCCGAAATAATTTTTTCATAGGAGAAAAAACCTCGAACAACACCGGGATGACCCAGAAACTCAAAATGATCATAGCCTGCGGCCGCAAGGGAAATAACAGATAGGCCGGAATCGACCCCGCAATAGTGCCAGAGGCTGTCGAGTATCTCACCCTCACCGAGACAACCGGTATAATGAAAACCGACATCAAAGGCAATTTTACCCCTTTTGAATTGGCGCAACGACCCGCCGAAGCTGGGTTGCTTTTCAACAACAACAACCTTTTTACCCTTCCGGGAAAGTAGAGCCGCCGCCGTCAAACCGGCAACGCCACTTCCAACAATTACAACATCCGCTTTCATATAGTCACTTATCCGGCAATCGACCCTGGTACAACCTAATCATTTTTCTATCTAGAAGGCTGGGGAAAACGGATACCTAGTCAATTTTTAAAATTTTCTCAATGTTCTTCCATATGTTAACGTAAGCATTTCCCACCGATTTACTTCCCGCGTAGGTCAATACGGGCGCCCTATGCAGACCCATTCTTTCGATTTCAGTGGAAAAAGGTATAACATGATCGAGAAAATTTTTATGTTTCCTGCGCAGGGAAACCATGGTCTCCCTGTGGAGATTTTTACTCTTCTGGACCATGGAAAAGAAGGGGAGCAGTTTTTTTCGCTGGTATTTCTTCTTCTCAAAAAAACCATATAACTGCTCCAAAGTACGAACCGACAGGGTCGTGGGTATAACCGGCACAAGAATTTTATCGGCAACTTTAAAAACATTCTCCGACAACAGAGAAATATTGGGAGGACAGTCCAGAATAATCACGTCATAATCACTATTTGCCGTTTTCAATGCCTTTTTCAATCGGGAACGACTGTTTTTCATCCTCGACAGAAAAATATCAAAATCGCGATAGGTGAGATTAGCCGGGACAAGATCAAGATTTTCAAAATCACTGGCCCTGATGGCCCCCGTAAAACTCGCTACATCTTTAAAAAATGCCTTACCTTTCAATTTTTTAGAAGGCTTTACCCGATAATAAAAACCGGACGCGCCCTGGGGATCCAGATCACACAGCAGGGTACGTCGCCCGGCCATACCGCTTGTATAGGCAAGATTCACCGATGTCGCAGTTTTACCAACACCGCCCTTATTGCTGTAGCAGGCTAATATTTTCACCAACACTACCTCCTTTTAAAGAGCCTTTTATACGAACGCCGCATTTCAACCCCGTCAAAACGAGCAAAATTATTCACAACCTCCGCACGTTCCAGCCGTTGCAGCTGATACAGCATGGCGGTCAGTGCGCCAATGCTCTCGGCCATTAATATCTCCTTACCACGCCACGATGAACGGCGAGTGAGAATATCTTTTAAAAAGGTCTGTTGCACGGAATAATCGTTGAATTTACCGAGGTTATCCTGTAGACGTTTCAATGATTTTATAAGTTTTTTTATATCGCTTTCAGCAAAGAGCGGTGCAAAAAATTCCATCGAATAACGAAGCTTTTTACAGTGGATACGGAGCCGGTGTACAACCTCGTCCGGAGTAGCGGTATCAATGGTTCGAGCAAGCCCGCATACATTCCGGTATCGTTTCAATATTACCCTGCAAGCAAAGACGAAAGTGCGCTCCTCGCCACCCGGGCCACCTTCAATATTGTCCGCCCGTCTAAACAATTTTTGTAATTTACGCAACCGCCGCCGGTAATCTTTACTTTGCAGAAATCCTGCTACTTTCTTTTGCTCATTTTCACGATCTTTTTCCAAGCCGGCAAATAGTATATCCAACCCGCCGTGACTCGTTACGGGGACCAACTCGTAATATTCATCCTTATTGAGCAAATAAACGTCCAAATCACGCAACCTGTTTGTTTGGAACGTTAAATCGGAGAAAAAACTTTTTAACTTCCGCGTTTCCCCATGTCCATAAATTCCTTTAAAAAGACTTAACACGGAACGAATCTTGCGCAGACTCACCCGAAAATCATGTAAAAATTCGGTGTCGATATTCGCTATAATTCCCTCCTCATTTGCCCTTGCCACCTGCAGATATGTCTTGATAATGGTCGTGGCAGTCTCTTTTACGGGATCATTTCCATTAATTTGCAGATGGGGTTTAGCCCTGTATTCCTCTATATCCACACCCAAACGGGTGTACAGCTCACCACACCTCCCACAGATAACGCCGCCGAGGATTTGTAACCATTTTTTCAAGTCAGCGTGGGCCTTGTCATAGCCGCGTAAACCACGGGTACAACCCACTGTCACTCGTTTTTCCCCATGCTGTAAAGACACGCTATGGAAACGGGCCCTGGTCTTACCCTCATCATCCAAGATATTCCCCCGCCCCCTCAGCATGGTAACTGCTGCCACAGGGGTCAATGCCCGCAGGGGGGAAACATCACTTAAAAGCGAAGTAACCGGTCCCGCTTCTAATTCGGCGACAAACAACCATCTGTTCAATTTCAACTGCTCAACAATTCTCCTATGTCGCAGGTCTATAGCAACGAGAAATTCCTCAGTTTGCAACAAAACGATCCCCAGGCGCAACAGTGCATTGTCAAAGGTGTCCAAAATTGCACAAGCCACCCCCTCATCCTCATTAAAATCAAAGGTATAGCAGCGGGGTAACCCCTTATTCTTTTTAAAATTTTTCGAACGAAACTTCGAAGAAAAACAATAGATCAATGCTTCCATGCTACAATCCGACCCCCGATAATATAATTTTAAATAGACAGCTACCAAGGGTTCAAGAACGGCCTGAAGGGACGTTTCCTGCTCCACCATTAGGACTACTAAGGCCTGTTTAATTCCGTGCTGCCACTATCCCATAAAGACAGTTGAATGTCAATTAGCCAGTCTTACGGAAGAAACGACAAAAACCGTAGACCCAAAAATGGAAAAATTTATTTTACCTCGTTAATTTGATATGTTATTCATTAGGCATAGAATATTTTCTTTTATAATATTCAATGTCATTAGCTTAATAACAAAATGATGTGTAAAGTACTGTTCCGACCTTGGTCGGGGGTGTCTGCAGGCAAGCCCCCAGGGACGGGTTTACGACACAATCAACCAGGGATCATATATGAGTGCCAAGACTCCTCGTAATCAAAAGACAAAACAGAGCTTTAATCTTAAATCTCCGAAATGGTACCTCAACAGAGAGCTCACCTGGCTTGAATTCAACAAACGGGTACTCCACGAGGGCCAGGACAAACGAAATCCCCTGCTGGCCAGGGTCTTTTTCCTCGCCGTTGTCGGCTCCAATCTTGACGAATTCTTTATGAAGAGGATAGGCGGTCTTAAACAACAGGTTGGAGCCAGCGTCCGCTCCCTCTCCGTGGATGGACGTCTGCCCCAGGAACAAATAGACGCCTGTTATGAACTGGTGCGTGAAATACTCGACCAGCAACTCGCACTGGAAAACAAACTCCAGAAATTACTGACCGAGGCCGGTATAGTCATCACCAGCTACAAAGCGCTTCGACAGACGGAGATGAAGACAATAGACAAATACTTCCTCAACGAAATATATCCGCTTTTAACCCCCCAGGGCATGGACCCCGCCCACCCCTTTCCGTTCATCTCCAACCTGTCCATTAACCTGCTGGTATCCGTTCGGTACCCCGGCAGTGATCACAGCTATCTAAATCGTATCAAGATACCCACCAGTACCGATATCCCCAGGTTTGTGCAGGTGGGCAGCAAAAATATCTATATCCCCCTAGAGGATCTCGTCAGCAACAACCTGGAACTGCTGCTGCCGGGCATGGAAATTGAGACGTGTGAAACATTTCGGGTGACGCGGAATGCCATCACGGAAAAATCCGCTGAACAGGCAAACGACCTCCTGCTTATGATCGAATCGGCCCTCAGGGACAGAAAATTTGCGGAAATCGTTCGCCTGGAAGTAGGTCGAGGTATGCTCGACTATCATAAGGGTAAACTGGCCGCCGAACTTGGTGTAGACGAGGAAAAGGATGTCTTTGAGGTGGATGGTATTCTCGGTCTGAGGGATCTCTTTCAGATAGCGGCAATAGACCGCCCTGATCTACAATTTCCCCCCCACCACCCGGTGGATAATACTGACCTACTCCGGGAAGAACCAAATATCTTCCACACCGTCAGGGAACATGGTGACATACTGCTCCAGCATCCCTACGAATCCTTTGACACCTCCGTGGAACGTTTCCTGCGGGAGGCGAGTCACGACCCAAAGGTACTGGCCATAAAAATGACCCTCTACCGAACAGCAAAAGACTCTAAGATTATTCAATATCTGATCAATGCCGCCCAAAACGGCAAACAGGTAGCGGTGGTGGTCGAGCTAATGGCCCGTTTTGATGAATCCGCCAATATAAAGTGGGCGGGTTTTCTTGAAGAAGCGGGTATTCACGTCACATTCGGCGTTGTCGGCCTGAAAACCCATTCCAAGCTCATCTTCGTAATTCGCAAGGATTATAACGGCCTGCGCCGTTATGCCCATATCGGAACAGGGAACTACCACGCCGGAACAGCCAGGGCCTACGTTGACCTGGGCCTTATCACCTGCGACCCCGCCATCGGTGCGGATCTAACGGAACTCTTCAACTACCTGACCTCAGGTTATACACCGATGCGCCGCTATACAAAAATTTTGGCATCACCCAAGCTGTTGAAAAAAGCCCTGCTCAACAAAATAGACCGGGAAATTGCCCATCAAAAACAATCAGCGGGGGGACTTATCCAGTTCAAAACAAATGCCCTGGAGGATCGGGATATCGTTGAAGCGCTTTACCGGGCATCGCAGGCGGGTGTACACATCGATCTAATCGTCCGTGACTCATGTCGACTCCGCCCCGGCATCGCCGGACTTTCTGAAAATATTCGCATAATCTCCCTGGTGGGCAGATTTTTAGAACATACCCGTATCTTCTATTTTCGAAACAACAAAAAAGAAGAGTATTATTTCGGATCTGCCGATCTTATGAAACGTAACCTGGAAAGCAGGGTGGAGGTCTGTGTACCGGTGGAAAACAGACGCCACCAGCTTCTGCTCCGGGAAATGCTCGATTTGCAACTCTCTAATACCAGAAATGTATGGGAAATGAACAGTGATGGCACTTACAGCCAACTGCAATCGGGATCGGACAAAAACGATACCTGTATCCATCACTTTCTCATCGTCAAAGCTGAAAAAAGGGCCTCGGCGGGGCGCCTCGCTCTGGCAAAGAAAAAGAGTAAAAAAAAGATGGGGACGAGACGAAATTCCACAAAATAATCGTCGACAGACCATAACCACTTTTATGGCCCTGCATAATAGAGACTAGAGACAAGAAATGAGCAACAATCGTGGTTGCGCCGCGTTTCAGAATATATCCACATATAATTGCAGCGCCGGGGAACTGTACCTGTGGCACAGCAGGAGCGGCGCCCTGCAACGACTGCTGCCGCCGTGGCAGAAGACGATCATACTCTCACAACATGGCGGGATTGAGCCCGGTGATTATGTCCTCCTGAAGATGCGCATGGGTCCGTTCCCCTTTTGCTTTCACGGTCGACACCTGGAAAACGTACCGGGAAAAATGTTCCGCGATACTCAGGAAAAGGGTCCGTTCTCCTCCTGGACCCACAGTCATTATTTTGCTGATAATAAAGATGGTTCCACGCTCACGGATCATATCGACTACAGTCTTCCCTGCCACCAATTCCTCCCACCGTTTATAAACAGACAGATCAATAAACACATCTTGAAAACCCTGCAAAGACTTTTTATCCACCGCCAAAACGTCCTCCGTGCTGATATCTCGCTACATAAAAAATGCAGCAGACAACCCCTAAAAATTCTGGTAAGCGGTGCCGGAGGACTCCTCGGCCGACATCTTCTCCCCTTGCTCACAACCGGAGGCCACCGGGTGTGGACACTGGTTCGCAGACAACCGTCCCCCGAGAAAAATGAAATTTTCTGGGACCCGGCAAATAATATTCTCAACAGAGACGACCTGCCCGCACTGGACGGAGTTATCCACCTGGCCGGTGAATATATCGGCCTTGGCAGGTGGGGAAAGGAAAAAAAAAGGAGGGTCCTTGAAAGCCGGGTCAAAGGTACCAATCTGCTGAGCAGTACCCTCGCGACCCTCAGCCAACCACCGGGGGTCTTTCTCTGCGCCTCCGCCATCGGTTATTACGGCAATTGTCCGGGCCGGATCGTAGATGAATCACAACCACCGGGAACAGGCTATATCTCAGAAGTGTGCAAACAATGGGAACAGTCGGCAAAACCTGCGCAACGGGCCGGAATACGCACAATTTTCATGCGACTTGGCGTGGGTCTTACCCCGCAGGGGGGTGGATTGAAAAAGATCCTCTCCTCGTCACCATTTGGTTTGATTCGCTGTTTCGGTTCAGGTCGACAATTTATAAGTTGGATGAGCTGTGACGATATGGTCTCCGCCATGCTCCACGCCATCACCTGCACCTCTTTACACGGAGCATTGAATATCTGTGCGCCGACCCCCGTTACCAACAGAAATTTCATGGCCACACTTGCCCATTTCAGCAAACGTCCCCTGCTCTTCCCCGTTCCGGCAATAATCCTACGGGCTGTCTACGGACAAATGGCCTCGGAAATTCTGTTGGCGGACTGCGCCGTTTCCACGCAAAAACTGCAAAAATCAGGATTCACCTTCAGACACCCGACCCTGGAAAGCGCATTAAACAATCTTCTGGGAATTTACTCCATGCTACCTGGAAAAAACGAAGAAAACCCCGCCCCCGTAAACACGGAGGAACAGAGACGGTGAGCAGAGAACTAAAAACAATAATATGGTTCATATTGACCGGCGCCCTGACCTGCGGTTTTCTTCACCACATCGTACCGCCGCATATCCTAAATTTTGAAAGGCTGCATATATTCCTGTTTAACTTATGCGGCGGCTCCACCCTGCTTATCTATTTCACGGAAGGGAAAAAACACCTGAGTGGCAGGGGCATAACATTTCTACTCCTTGCCATCTGTTTTGCCGTATGTTCATTTTTCAATTGGTACGCTCCGACACTGATTATCCCCCTGATACTTGCCGCTATTGTGGAAAATGTTCGTAGGGACCACTTCGGTGGCTATTTACCGAAAACACTCTTTTCCCTGTATGAACCCAGCTCCAAAAAATTTCATCAGGCCGCCCTTCTCTGCCTCTCCATGGGACTTGTGATATCAAGTTTTGCCATACTGAACAGCGAGTACGGCCACTGGTTTGCCCTGGAAAAACTAACCCTTGATACCTTCTTCCTCGGTTTCTCCTTTCCCCTCTCCCTTGTCAGCATGTCGGTTATCTTCTCTTTAATGAAAATCGACGGTAAACCAACAACAACAATATTCAAAGAACTAGCCTTCTGGGCCATTAATCTCGGGGTAATTATCTTTTTTATATTTATCCTCTGCAACTGGTTTTTACCCCAGGTCGCCATCGCATCAATTCTCTTTCTTGCGGTGTCCCTGATCCTCTTTCTTTATCTGCGCCTGGGTATCCGCCTCCAACAAAAGGCCTTTCTCACCTCCGGCATTTTCTTTCTGGTAATCACTTCAATCACCGGTATTATCTATATTCTGCTCGCCTTTTCCCCCAATTACAACCACCATGACACAATTCCCCTTTTGAGAATACACGCCTTTACAGCCCTGTACGGCTGGAATCTCAGTGGACTCATCGTTATCAGCAGACACAGCGACTTCCCTATAAAGCTCCATTCACGGGGGGTTATTATACTCCACTGGCTCACCGTCCTCATCCTTTGCCCCACCGGTTATTATTTCGGATCGGCGGCCATAGTTGCCACCATCTGTTACGGCCGGCTACTGGCAATACTTTTGTTCAGCCACGGCCGCATAGACCGGGAAGGATCGGTACCGCAATGAGGGGACGGAAACAATAATGTCCGCCCGAAAAATTACGCCTCCATATCAATATTGCCCCCCCGTGCCTTTTTGGTATAATGATTTTATGAAAGACGACCTGCAATACCGACACATAATAGACCTGGAATATTTCTTCCACCAAGACCGAAACATAAACCCGGAGGAGCTGCATAAGCGTGATCGAAACCTTTTCCTTCAACAACGAGCCGAGCAGGACCAGGCCCGACCCGACCAGGAACCGAGGCAATTAATCCTGTGGTGGCTGAAGACGCGCAACCGCAGCGAATTCAGGGCGACCAACCAGCGCAGCCCCGGCACTATTTTTTCTGATACCTTAATTTTAGCCGGAAATTTATTTTTTTTAAAAGGGCTCCTCGTGGGTATTATTGCGGGACTTACCTTTTTCAGTTACAGCGGGACCACCCCCGTCAATGTGTTCCACTTTCTTCTCATCTTCGTCTTACCCCAGGTTGCCCTGGTTATACTGCTTGTCGGTATAATGTTATACCGTTTTTTCAGACCCAAAGAGGCTATCCCATCCTTTTACACCCTGTTAGTACGTAAACTTGTCCAGAACTTGCTGAATCGGGTACATAAAAAATGGCAACGCACCGTTACAGCTGATAAAAGGGCAAGTATCAACCATGCTTTTTCTTCATTTAAGATCAGTAACCGTAAATACGGGACCCTCTTTTACCGACCCCTTTTTAAACTCAGCCAACTCTTTGGCGTGGCCTTTAACATAGGGCTTTTAGCGACGACCCTGTTAAAGATTCTAAGCAGTGATCTCGCCTTTGGCTGGCAGTCGACAATGCAGTTCAGCACCACCGCCCTGCTGCAGGGTATACAATATATTGCACTGCCCTGGTCCTGGCTTATCCCCCAGGCAAGCGGAGGCTACCCTTCCCTGGCCGAGATCGAGGGGAGCAGGATTATCCTCAAGGATGGTATCCGACACCTGGTCACCGGAAACCTTATTGCCTGGTGGCCGTTTCTGGTACTCTGTCTCTTTGCGTACGGCTTTTTGCTGCGCGCAGCCATCCTCCTGCTGGCGACAGTCCTTGAGCGACGTGCTTTGAACAACCTCAGACTGGACACCCCGGACTGCAAAGCACTTCTGAGAAGAATTACCACGCCCCTGGTATCAACCCTGGGCGATAAAGAGATGGGAAAAGGACAACACAAGCAAAATGTACTCCGCCAACCACGGGTTAAAAATGATATCCCCCGTTCAGCACCGCAGATAATGCTCATCCCCGATGATATTTTTGATCAGTTTCACCGGGAGGATCCCACCCCCTTCCTCCAGACAAGGGGACTAACGGTTAAGGAATCCCACAAATTCATGACCGGTTACGAAACAGACAAAGAACTGCTGAAACACCTCGAGGAACGCAATTGGTCGGAAGAAGAAGAAATATTTATCCTGATGGAGGGCTGGATGCCACCGCTCATGGATTTTCTCTCCTTTCTCGGCAGACTTCGTGCCCTGCTGCCCCGACACACCATCATCAACCTGGGACTTATCGGGCGGCCACAGGATACCGTCTTCACACCGCTGCAGCCCACGGATTTCGGTGTATGGCAACAAAAAATAACCGCACTAAGTGATCCCTACCTGAGTCTATTCCCCCTGGTCAGTGAGCAAATCATACCATGACACCTGAAATTGCTATAATAGGACATCCCAACGAGGGAAAATCATCAGTACTCTCCACCCTTGCCGAAGACGATTCCGTGAGGATAAGCCCGATCCCCGGCGAAACCACAGAGTGCCGCACCTTTCCCGTATGCATCGACGGCCGGGAAATTCTCCGCTTCACCGATACCCCCGGCTTCCAGAACCCAGGTCGGGTACTCAGCGAAATGCAAAAATACAGCCTGGTGGGAACTGAGCCCCTTGCCGAATTCCGTCGCTTTGCAGAAACCATCCCCGAACTCCATGACGACTACGAACTACTGGGGCCCCTGGAAAGGGGTGCGGGTATTATCTACGTGGTGGACGGCTCACGCCCGATTCGCAATGTGGACAGGGCGGAAATGGAAATCCTCCGTTTAACGGGAAAACCACGTATGGCCATTATCAACTGTAAAGAAGAGATAAATGAGTTCCTGGCCGACTGGAAGATGGAATTTCGTAAAAACTTCAATGTTAACCGCACCTTCAACGCCCACAGGGCCACCTATGCGGAACGGATTCTCCTGCTGGAAACATTAAAGGCCATAGACCAGGACTGGCAAATCCCCTTGACAACGGTTATCGCCGCCTTTAAAAAAGATTGGGCCGGAAGAAACGAGACCACCGTCGACATTATTACCACACTCTTAAAAGAATGCATTTTCCTGCAGTTAAGCAAAAATATTGAGCCGGGTAAGGACAACGACAAGGAGCGGGAAAAACTTTTCAAACGCTACTGTAACACCCTGACAGAAAAAGAAAAAGAGGCACACCAGCAGATCCGTACCCTTTTCAAACATAATATTTTCCAATACCAGCTGCCTCAACAATCCATTTTACACCAGGATTTATTCGACGAACGAACCTGGCAAATCCTCGGCCTGACACAAAAACAGCTCCTTATAGCCGGAGGAATAGGGGGCGCCGCACTCGGCGTAACCCTCGATATTGCAGCTCTAGGCCATGGCCTGGGGATATTCACAGCCGTGGGTACCGCAGCCGGAGTTGCGGGGGCATTATTTGGCGGAGAAAATCTATCCACTAAGGCCAAGATTATGGGCATTCCCCTGGGGGGCGAACAGATACGAATAGGCCCGGCCAAATCCATCAACCTGCTTTTTATTCTTTTAAACCGGGCGCTTCTCTATTACCAGCAAACCATTAACTGGGCCCACGGCAGACGGGATTACCAACAAATCGATAATGGAAAACAAAAAAACCTGGGCTTCACCCACGATTGGTCCGCCACCCATATAAAAATCTGCCATGATTTTTTCTCAGCAACCCGCGACAAGCGCGCGGGAAACATGGAGCGGACCGAAAAAAAATTCAGCAACCTTATAAAAAAAACATTACAAAAAATATCGGAAAGCGAATAGAGAACGATCTATCAATAATACACATTTTTCAATGGATAAATTGGGAATCCATAAAACTCCCGAAATTGTAGATCATCAATCCCCGAAGGGGGAGAATATATGGGAACAACAGTTCCCTAACGCAGACAAGCCGCAAGTAAGTGCCTTGTTTTTCTTTACAGGTTTTATGGAGTAAGGCTCTAAAACGATGCACGGGCTTATGCCTTTTTTTATTAAAAAAATATTGACTTAACTTA
>CAZQOD010000007.1:0-45002 GCA_964594945.1 uncultured Desulfopila sp. | reverse complement strand
CTTGACAACAAGGGCGTAATAATAGAGCAACTCACCAGCAGATCAGGTATCAACGTCTCACCCACCCTTTCCCCGGACAACAAGCACCTGGTTTTTGTCTCGGACAGGAGTGGTAAGCCGCAACTGTACTACATGGACATGACCACTCGCAGGGTGAGGCGTCTGACTTTTGAAGGCGCCGAAAATGCCGAACCGAACTGGTCCCCAACCGAAAACCTCGTTGTCTACTCCAGTTTACGAAATGGTGTATACCAACTGTTCACTCTTAACCCCTTTAACAATGATTTACCGGTCCAGTTAACCAACGACCTGAGCCACCACGAATCACCCGCCTGGTCCCCAGACGGGAACCAGATTATTTTTGCAAAACGTGATGGCAAAATCAACCGTCTTTACTGTATAATGAAAAACGGTTCTTATCAGAGAAGGCTCTTTAATTTACCGGGGAGCCAGACTTATCCGCGGTGGGCTAAATAGCACCTGGCCGTAAACGTATTTTTTATTTTGAATCTAGAGGATTGTCCAGAATACAGCATTAATTTTACTACAGACGAATATCAAGTAACCAGCATAGCTGGACCAAATTCTCAGACCACAGCCACAACGAACAATGAAAGCGACTCAAAAGTCAAAACCTTGGAAGCCACTTTCATATAAACTTATTACCTAGATCTTCTTCCGGTCGCAGGGTAAATTTTCCTGCAGCTAATAGAAAAACCGTTTCAAAACAGGCGACAAATAACAAACCCGCCGTGAATCATTCTACATTTACACGCTATGAAAAAATCAATTTATACCTTTATCATTATTATACTTATTCTGCCTTTTCTTATCCAATGTGCTTCACAAACCGATGTTGATGCTATCAGCTATCAGCTTCGTATTGTGAATAAAAAACTTGAGGATATGAAGTCAAACCAGGTCGGGCAGCTGCAAAAACGCCAGGCGGCCGCTTCCGGCCAGATGGACCAGCTTGAAAACGAGCTGCTTAACGTAAAAAGCCAACTGGAAGAGACCTATTACCTCAACCAACGTTTGCGGGAACAGAACAAGGAACTTGAAAATTCCATAAGCAATATCGCGCAGGCGGAAGCAACAAAAAGAGAGGAAGCATTACGGAGGTTTGAGGAGTTACAAAAGGAAAAAGAGACTCAGCTGGCTGAGCTTAACAAAAAAATTATTCGCCAGCAGAAAAATGTGCAAGCTATCCAAAGGGCAAGACTAAAAGATGCCGAGCGTCGTTCCAGGGAGGCTGCAATCACCGCCAAGCTCGCCAAGAACAAGGCCAGATCGGTGAGCAGATCCCTTCGCTCCGGTACAAACAGTAAACATATCCACGTTAAAAAGAAAAAAATCAAAAATAAACCAAACAAAAAAAACAATCCGACGACGACCACCACCCCGCCCTCCACCACCGTCGACAATCCCGCTTCAAACAGCACGATGGCAAAGGCGCAAAGACTGTATGATAAACACCAGTTCAGTAAGGCATTGACTCTATTTAAACAAATTGCCGATAACCCCACCGCCACAAATTCCGTCGATGCTCGATATATGATGGGGGAATGTTTTTTTCAAAAAAAGGCATATGACAAGGCCATAATGCATTATCAAAAAATCATCTCCCAACACCCAGGTAGCAGCAAGGCACCGGCTGCCATGCTCAGTCAAGGGAAGGCCTTTCAAAAATTGGCCGATAAAGAAACTGCCAGGGTAATTTACAGAAAGCTCTTGAAAAAACACGGTAATTCACCGGAGGCGGCGATTGCCGCCAAGAAACTTGAAAAACTTGACTAGGCAGGAAACCAATTGAAGGTCCGCCTTGATCAACTCCTGCTGGACAGGCAATTTGCCGCCGATATAGAAAACGCGCGGGCAATTATCGGGGCCGGGGAGATATATGTCAACGATAGGATCAGCGATAAAGCCGGAAAAATGTACGACCTCAACGTCTCCATTAGAAAAAAGGAGAAATGTCCATACGTTTCAAGGGGTGGTCTGAAACTTGAAAAAGGTTTAGACCATTTTAATATTAAACCGGAAAATTTACGCTGCGTAGATATCGGCGCCTCGTCCGGAGGATTTACCGATTGCCTGCTCCAACACAACCCCGAAAAAATCTACGCAGTGGACGTTGCCTACGGCCAGTTGGCCTGGAAAATCCGTCAGGATCCCAGGGTAGTAGTACTGGAGCGGTTTAATGCCAGGGGAATTACCCTAAAGGATATAGATAATAAGCCCGTTGATCTGGCGGTTATCGATGTCTCTTTTATTTCGTTAAAAAAAATAATACCTTGCGTTGCCGCACTGTTTAACAAAGATATTGCGATCCTAGCCCTGATAAAACCACAATTTGAACTTAAAAAAGAAGAGGTGGGCATAAAAGGTGTAGTAATCCAAAGCCATTTACATCAAAAGGCCATCGACAAGATTGCTGATTTTATCTGTGATCTTGGCCTCAGCAATAACGGGACAATTGCCTCCCCTCTCCTTGGTCCCAAGGGAAACCGGGAATTTTTAATGTATATCCGCTCCTCAAAAACCACTGTGTACGAGACAAAGATGACCCCCTAGGCATTACTCCATTAACTCCCCGGGTTGCCCACAGACAGTGTATATTTAAGATACTCCAAAGCCGACAGCCACACATTTTAGAGTCACCCTCACCATCAAAAGGATGCCATGGATTTTTTGACTATTCGCTATATTTTTGTGACGTTCCTGTTATTGTTTACCATCCCCTGTGGAGTTGCATCTTCTGCGACCACAGCTGAAGATGGCGAAAAATTAACCATCCTCTATTCAAATAATGTCGGCGGAGAACTTGAACCATGCGGCTGAAGCCACAACCAGCTGGGCGGGCTGTCCAGTAAATATCAACTCATCAAAAACCTGAACAAACGGCAAAACATACCATCTGTACTTGTCGATTCAGGTAATCTTCTTTTCAAAAACAATATCACCCGACATAACAGAAAGAGCAGCCTGCTAATCGCATCGGGTATCGTCAACAGCTATATGTTGATGGGTTACGATGGAGTCGCTGTAAGCACAACCGACCTGACGGCGGGTCTTGCTTTTTTAAAAAAAGATTATCCTGCATTTCCATGGATTTCTGTAAATATATTTGACAAAAACGGCAACCTGCTTTTTCAACCGTATATAATTAAAAATATAAATGAGTTAAAAGTTGGGATTTTGGGTATTACCGGATTTGCTGCAAATATCCCCGAGGGTATCACCATCGGCGCCTGGCAAGAAGCATTGCAAAAACAGCTCACCTACCTCAAGCAAGATTGTGGCATGATAGTGGTACTCTCTAATTTGAGCGAGGCCGAAAACACGGTCTTGGCAGAAAAATTCCCCGATGTGGATTTACTTATCAGCAGCCTGAAAAGACACGGTAACGTCAGGCCGCGCATTATCCGCAACACCCTGATAACACAAGTTCTTAAACAGGGAAAATACCTGGGCCAGCTACATATGGACTGGTATGCAAACGGCACATACCGTACCGACCCCACCACCTCTTCCCTTGCCCTACTTAGAAGAAAACTCAGCTTGGTAAATGTCAGATTGAAGCAACTTCTTCAACATAAACAGAACGACCAGCCAGACCTCTCCCAGAAAATTGCGGCCGCCGAAAGTGAAAAAAATAACCTTATCCGTTTAATAGAGGATCGTAACAGTGCCATGGCCCAGGCAACCATTCCCCCCGTAAACCGTTATACAACTTCTTTTATTCCCATCCGACCAATATCATCAAAAAACAGGGTCGCAGTCATCGTCGATCAGGTTAAACGCAAATTAGACGACCTGGCACAAGCGCGCGCAGAAGCGCAAAGAAAACAAGTTGAAAACGATAATTTCTTTTTCAACATCGGCTACACCGGCAGTACCACGTGTGCTCGGTGCCATCCCCAACAATTCACCTTCTGGCAAAAGACGGGCCATGCCCGCGCCTTCTCAACACTTGTCCGGAAAAAACAATCGGCTAACAGCGAATGTTTACCCTGTCACGTCACCCCCGGAAATGTCTTCTCATACGTTACGGAAAAAAACCGCCTTCTCACCCTACCGCCTAAGCTTCATAACGTCGGCTGTGAAGTATGCCATGGCCCCGGAAAAAACCACAGTAATTCACCACAAACAATCACTCCCGCCGGACACCCAGCCCCGGAAAAATGTAAACGCTGCCATACAAATGAAAGGGACGAAGATTTCAACTATCCCAAAAAATTAAAGGATATCAGCTGTCCGGCAACGCATAGCTAGCTAAGCCCTCTGCCCAAAAAAAGAGGCCGACCGGATATTACCGGACAGCCCCTTGCAACCTACGGGAATCAAAATATCCCGAAAATATTTACAGCGTCTTAATTAACAGCCAAACGCTTCCTGTAAATTCGGAACCGTTTGCTTCTTACGGCTCATCATTCCCTGAATCCACATGGAGTTGTTTTCAAGCTTGCCCTCAAAGGCCTTCTCAATAAGGGCGGGATCATCGGAAAGAACAACCAGGTCCGTACCTTCTTTGACAACATCGGTCAGCATTAGTAGAACCGTGTGACGTCCATCAGCCTTAACCTCCTCCATTGCCTTAAAAAGATCGGCGCGAATATCAGCCACTTGATCCAGGGTGGCAAGCTCCAACTGTCCCACACCCACCTTATTCCCTTTCATATCAAAATCTTTGTAGTCACGGAAAAGAAGGTCTTTGGCGGCCACACCATCAACGGATGATTTCGCCTTCAACATTTCCATAAAGAGCTCTTCCGTATCATCAACACCAGCCACAACCTTCAGATCGTTTACAGCCGCCTTATCGTCGTCGGTACAGGTGGGTGACTTAAAATTCACGGTGTCACTGAGAATAGCCGATAACATACCACCGGCAACATCTTTGGGGATGGCAACCCCCGCTTCCTTGAACATCTTATTGAGAACCGTGCCCGTACAACCAACCGGCTCGGCCCTGAAAAGGATGGGATTATTAGTGGTAATATCACCAATTTTATGATGATCAACCACAGCAACAACATTTGCTGAATCGAGATTTGCGGGACCCTGGGCAAGATCACTGAAATCGACCAGCGCCACATCTTTACCGGCAACATCTTCTATAAATTCCGGGGATTCAAGACCGAATCTCTTCAGTACAGTGGTGGATTCAGGATTTAAATCCGCCGCACCAATCTGCATACACGGTTTTGCCTCTTTACCCTGAGCGTTAAACAATGCGCTGAGAGCAATAGCTGCTGTTACCGAGTCTGTATCCGGGTTTGCGTGTCCTACTACCAAAATAGCCATTTATTCCTCCATCTTAAAATTAATAAAACCGTATTTTTTATAGTGTTACCTAAGTGCTGCACAGATAGTACCGGAAAATACCACACCGATGAAATTAACCTTTCATTGACCGATTACGGCACCACACGAACCTATCCCAGGCACCAAGCCCTTACTTTAAAAAATACCAGCTAACGTATGAATCACCCAAAAGTAGTGTTTTCATCGATATGAGTCAAGGATTAAAAATTTCCAATCTTGGGGTTAGAGCAAAAATAACTTCGCTGGAATTAAAAAGGCCACATGACATGGATTTAATCGATATAATTAAGGATCGTCTGTACAAATATTGAGGCACCGCCCCTAAAATCTTCTTTCCCCTTTCATTGTTCAATATTATCCATATGAAGGGAAAACAAAGACAATTATCCGATACAACTAATATTTCCAGGAAAGATCCTTATTCTTCCGTGACTTTCGTGTATTTATGGGGTATTCTTCCGCTTTGAAACACACTTTAACTCTCCAATATATAGCATAATAACAAATAGATACCAAAATGGAAAATCGAGAAAACAAGAGGCCGGTGCGCTCCAGGGTCAAAAGAAATTCAAGCCTGTTCGTCTACCTGATCCCGCTGCTTATTATCGCCTTTTTACTGGCAATTTACCTCTACAACAAAAGTAAATCCAGCGACACGTTTTTCCAAACTGAAAAAAAACAAACTACTTTAACCGCACCACCGCCTAAACAAATACTTCCCTTGCATCAAAAAGAGTCCACCTCCTCCGGAAAACAAACCACGGATTCGCTAACTACGCAAATTACCACCGAAGATCACACGGTCGAAAATGAAAAAACGGAGAAAGAATCCACAAAAATAGAGGGTATCACAACTGAGGAAGAAACTCCGAAAATAAAGGGGTTACCAGTGACAAAGGCAGATAATCCGGATAAGAGTGGATTATTGATTAAACGGATTAACGACTTTTACAGTCACCTCGACAAACAGCCTTACATAAAAACATTTAAGTTAAAGGAACCGAGTAAGGAACATTTTTCCAGGTTGGTGCAAAAACTAATTGACCATCCCCCCGTGGTTACCAGGGAGACGGATGACCTTTTCACCATATTAAAAAACACCGCTCATTTTTTCCGCATTCTCGGTAAATCCAATGTCCTTATGCTCAAGGCCATACTCGACCGTGAAAAAAAATCCTTTGAACAAATAATCTCTTCTTTTTACTCCCTTCTATCCTATCCGGACGCCCTTAAAAAAGAGTATGGGCTGACACTTCCCGACGATGCACTCTACGACTATGCCGGTTTTTTCCTCAATACCATGGGCGGCAGACTTTACCTCTTTAGAAGAGATTCCACATCGAGGATGATCGTTAGCTATTACGCAATCTTACTAATAGAAAAGGCTCATATCGAAGGTAATGATCGCCACGGTATAGACCTTCTACCGGCGGTGAATTCACTTATCGACGAAATAGAAAACGGAGGTAAACATTTACAACATCGCGAAGAATATCTTGACAAGCTCTACGATCTTAAAGAAAAATACGAAATATAATACCGTTTTTACCCCAAATTTTAAACCCACTTACGGAGAGCAACATATGAGTACATGGTATGTCGCCAATAATGGACAACAGGAAGGGCCCTTTACCCTTGAGAGTATAAAAAAACAGCTGCACAATGGCATCTATTCCCAAAATACCCTGATATGGACGGAAGGATTCGATAACTGGAAAGAAATATCCCAATGTCCGGAGGTATTACAAGATTCAGTGGCATCACCACCCCTGCCGTCCCAAAGAGCAAAGGCTGATATCATCGACTACGAAATTTTCGGCCATGAAATGCAGTATGTAGAAATAGAGTTGGACACGGACGAAAGCACCGTCGCAGAGGCGGGATCCATGATGTACATGTCCGATAGTATTGTGATGGAAACAGTCTTCGGCGACGGCAGTGAACCCTCCAACACCGGTCTCTTTGATAAGATGCTGGGGGCCGGGAAAAGGCTTATTACCGGTGAGGGAATTTTCACCACCCTTTTCACCCATCGTGGCCCCGGTAAGGGGCAGGTAGCCTTCGCCTCTCCCTATCCGGGAAAAATCATCCCGCTGGAACTCTCAGCATACGGCAACAAAATCGTCTGTCAAAAAGACGCCTTCCTCTGTGCCGCCAAGGGCGTTTCCCTGGGGGTTGAATTTCAAAAAAAGATCGGTACGGCCCTGTTCGGCGGTGAAGGTTTTATCATGCAGAAACTGGAAGGAGACGGCCTTATCTTTGTCCACGCAGGCGGTACCATTGTCCAAAAAGATCTTGCCGCCGGTGAGACGATGAAGGTCGATACCGGCTGTCTGGTCGCCATGACCAAAAATATCGATTACGATATTGAGTTTGTGGGTGGTGTAAAATCCGCTATCTTTGGCGGAGAGGGTTTTTTCTTTGCAAAACTCACCGGTCCCGGACATATCTGGCTGCAATCACTGCCATTTTCTCGGCTTGCCGGGCGTATCCACAAAGCGGCACCACAAAATAATGCCGGTTTTTCAACCGAAGGTGAAGGTTCCGTGCTCGGAGAACTGGGTAATCTTTTCCAACGCTGATCTCCCCGCTAACATCCATATAATGCACGGGAAAAATTATTTTCCCGTAATTTACCTCCCGTGCATTTTAAGGATATTTAATGAAATCAGATTATAGCCACGTACCCTGCGATGATTAAGCGGATCTGCCCGGAGGGGTGTCAATTTGGAGTATTAAAATGAAAGTTCCTTCACTCTTGAGTCGCTTTCATTGTTCGTTGTGGCTGTGGTCTGATAATTTGCTCCAACCACGCTGGTTACTGTATATCGCGCCTGTTAATGCCTGCATCTCAAACAGATAGACGTAGACTCCAAACTTACCGATTGCAAAATTCAGGCATATTGCAATCAACTTTATTATTGCGACGGCCATGGATATTAAACGTTACAACCAGACCCTCTTTTCGTTTCTGCACTCTTCTCCAACCCCCTTTCATGCCGTGGAAAACATCGAAAGTTCTCTTCTCGACCATGGTTTTATAAAACTCAGCGAAAAAGAACAATGGTCTTTGCAAAATGGGCGATCTTATTTTGTCCAAAGGGAAAAAGCGGCAATAATTGCGTTTACACTTGGCCATGACGAAAAAAGAGAGGATGGTTTCAGAATACTCGGCTGCCACACCGACAGCCCGGGTTTACTGGTAAAGCCCCAAGCGGATATCCGTACTGATTCGTTCCAGCAATTAGCCGTTGAAGTTTACGGCGGCGCCCTGCTGTATACCTGGTTCGACCGAGATCTCACCATGGCGGGACGTGTCTGCTACGCCACGCGAAACGATGATATTGAACAAATACTTATAAATTTCAAGAGACCGCTGCTCTACATCCCCAGTATTGCCATCCATTTTAACAGGGAGGCCAATAAAAACAGCAGTATTGATAAACAAAAACAACTGTCTCCCATCATCTCCCATATAATAGACCAGCAGTTACCTGACTTTGAGTCTTTTTTAATCGAGCAAATCACCAGAGAATATCCCGACGCGGCCCCCGCAAATATCCTCTCCTTCGATATATTCTGCCAAGATACCCAGAGACCATGTTTCACCGGTTATAACAACGAGTTTATCAGTGCATCCCGACTGGACAATCTTTTAAGCTGCCACGCGGGCTTAGCAGCCATTACCAATGCAGACAAAAGACTAAACCATCTCCTTTTTTGTGCAAATCATGAAGAAAACGGCTCAATATCTTCCACCGGCGCCGACGGCTCATTTATCGACGCAGTTTTTGAACGTATAATTCCTGAATGTGAGGCGAGAAGAATAGCCTTTGCCCGCTCCTTTCTCCTCTCCATGGACAACAGCCATGCAACCCACCCGAATTTTCACACGAAATCGGACCAAAACCATTTAATCGACCTCAATAAAGGCCCGGTGATAAAAATCAACGCCAATCAAAGATACGCCACCAGCGCTTTAAGTTCCGCGCTTTTCAAAAAATTATGCGACGATATCAAAATCCCCTATCAACAATTCGTCATGCGAAATGATATGCCGTGCGGTAGCACCATCGGCCCCATCACCGCCGCACACCTAGGTATTAAAACCATTGATATCGGCGCACCAACCCTGGCAATGCATTCCATCCGCGAACACACCGGATCCAATGACCCGTTCCTGCTTTACCAGACAATTACCCGGTTTTTAAAGAGCAATTATCATCAACGTTTATAATGAAAAAATTTTATTTTCCATATACTTCGGCTTTGCTCGTCGCTCTCTCCATATTTTTTTCACCGCCTGAAAGTCATGGGGGGTTATACAGCTCCATTCGTAAATATAAAGATAACACCGTAAATCAGCAGGCCATCCGAAAACTGAAAAAATACGATCATCTCATCCGCTATTTCACCAGTTTTTCTTATTTTGTACCCCACCATAAGGTGAGTCCAAATTTCATTCGCGCGTTGATTCTCGCTGAATCCGGTGCCGACCAACATGCTGTTTCCAACAAAAAAGCCCTGGGACTCGGACAGATTATTTACACAACAGGCAAAGAGGCCGGCCTGGAACTGGCGCGTTCAAAAACCACGTTTCGCTATGTTTCTAAGGACACTTTGCGTAATCTTAAAAAAGATGATCTGTTTAATCCCGCGGTAAATATCCTTTTAACCTGTTATTTAATTGCCAAATATAACTATAAATTTGATGGTAAACTGCAACTTGTCATGACCGCCTGGAACGCTGGTGAAAATACCGAGTCATTGAGCCGAGGTCACCACGCGCCCTACCGCGAAACAGAAGACCTTATCGGTAAGGTTAACGGTTACTATCTATACCTGTTACGCAATAAAATCTTCCCTTAACATTTTCCATTGCGCCCGATTTTCCGGTGGCTGCGCCCCGCCACCACCACTTTATTTTAATTTAGTGGTAGTAAGTTACAGCCCTCCGACAAAAGCCCCGCCTACATTTTTCTCCCCTTAAATAATCATTACACTTTTGTAATGATCCCGTAAGGTTTTAGTAATGTTTGTTGATTAGGATCATCATATTCATCACTTACCGTGGTATTGCTTACCATTTAAATAGGAAGGAGATAATAATGATACACGTTGAAAACGTCTCAAAACAATATGGATCGGATTTTGCCGTTCGGGATGTTTCTTTTCATATTCCCCAGGGTGAAATCGTCGGTCTGCTCGGTCATAACGGCGCGGGCAAGACCACGATCATGAAGATGTTGACGGGATATCTGGAGCCCAGTATGGGTTCCATACGAGTAGGGGATATGAACCTTGCGGAACAACTAAGAGATGTACAGAAAAATATCGGCTATCTCCCCGAAAACTGTCCTCTCTATCAAGAAATGTCAATCATCGCATATCTAAACTATTGTGCCTCTCTTAGAAATATGGACGAAAACAGGCGCAGTACCCGCATCGGCACCGTACTGGAACAACTGGATATCAACACCAGGGCTTTTGACCCTATAAATACCCTGTCACGGGGCCTGCGCCAGAGGGTTGGTGTGGCCCAGGCGCTACTGCACGAACCGAGCCTTCTCATCCTCGATGAACCCACCAACGGCCTTGATCCTACACAGATTCAACATATGCGCGGGGTGATAAAGGCACTGGCCCCCAGGGCCACAATTATTATTTCAACCCATATCATGCAGGAAGTTCAGGCAATATGCGACAGGGTAATAATTATTCGAGACGGCGAAAAAGTTTTAGACGAGCAGCTCCAGGCCCTGCGTTTAACAAAAAATATCGAAGTTACACTCGATACTGATGACGCAACCGGACAATTTACGGCAATCACTGGCATTGATCACGTTAATTGTATTGAAAAGAATAACCTCTACCACTACACATTGGAAATGAAAGATAATTTCGGGATAGAACTAATCCCAACCATTGCCGATACCGTTATGGAAAACAGGTGGCGACTTTTCGAACTTGCGCCACGTATCAGAGACCTAGAGACAATTTTCAGTGAAACAATGCTTTCAGCGGGAGGGGTGCAATGAAGACGATGATACACATTGCCAAAAAGGAATTTGCAGCATTTTTCGCATCTCCGGCTGCATTTATATTTCTCGGCGCCTTTCTAACGGCAAATATGTTTATTTTTTTCTGGATTGAATCATTTTTTGCCCGCAACATTGCGGATATTCAACCTCTTTTTCAATGGATGCCGGTTTTACTTATTTTCCTATGCAGTGCAATTACCATGCGTATCTGGTCGGAAGAACGTCGGCTCGGGACCCAGGAACTACTGCTCACCGCCCCCCTCTCCTACCCTATGATGATCGGTGGTAAATTCCTGGCCTGTCTAGGGTTGGTGTCACTTGGATTCTTTATGACCACGCCCCTGACGATAACCGTCAGTTTTCTCGGCCCCCTCGACTGGGGACCGGTATACGGCGGCTACCTGGCCTCGCTGTTTCTGGCCGCCGCCTATATAGCCATCGGTATTTTTATCAGCTCCCGCTCCGATAACCCGCTGGTTGCCCTGATCACAAGTGTGGTCGGCTGCGGTCTTCTCTATTTCATCGGTTCACCAACCATCACCAGGCTCCTGGCAAGCAGTGGCGGAGAATTTCTAAAACTTTTAGGAAGCGGGTCGAGATTCGAATCCATCACCAGGGGTGTTATAGATTTACGTGACTTAACATACTATCTCACCATTACCGGCATATTTCTTACCTTAACCGCTTTATCCCTCGAAGGTCAGCGCTGGGCCGGCAACGCCACCCGTCCCCGCCACCGCAGTTGGCAATTATTTGTTCTACTGCTCACTGTCAATTTACTGGTATTAAATATATGGCTTGCTCCCTTTCAGAAGGCACGTGTGGATCTCACTGAAAACCATCGCTACTCCCTCTCCGATGCCACCAGGACCTACCTGGCTCAGCTCAAAGAACCGCTATTGATCCGTGCCTATTTTTCAGAACAGACCCACCCCTTGCTCGCACCCCTGGTGCCACGCCTACGGGATCTGCTAAAAGAGTATGAAGTTGCCGGTAATAAAAAAGTGAAGGTGGAAATAATAACCCCGCGCAAGCACCCGGATCTGGAACAGGAAGCCAACGAGAAATATGGAATTCATCCGGTGCCGTTTCGCTCTGCATCCCGCTACCAAACAGCGGTCACCAACTCATATTTTGATATCTTGATAGCCTACGGCAACGAGTTTGAGACTTTGAATTTCAGGGATCTCATCGATGTAAAATCCCAGTCCGAATCGGACATTGAAGTAACACTGAAAAACCCTGAATATGATATTAGCCAGGCCATTAAAAAAGTGCTGTACAGTTACCAGAGCAGCGGAAATCTCTTTGAAAACATTACCGCCCCCATCACTTTTACCGGTTACGTATCCGCCGCAAAGGATCTGCCCGAAGAACTTAAAACCATGAAGGATACCCTGGCCGATATCCTGGCGGATCTTGATAAGAAGAGCGGCGGCAGCTTCAAACACATTTTTATTGATCCAAATGTCAAAGGGCAAAATTTTATAACCTCTCTGGAACAAAAATTTGGTTTTCAACCAATGGTTGCCGGATTATTTTCCCAAAAGACTTTCTGGTTCTACCTGGTTATGGACGACGGTTCCCAACATGTGCAGGTACCGTTACCCAATGATCTATCGGCGGACAGTCTCAAACGCGCCATGCAATCAGCCTTAAAACGCTTTTCCGCCGGTTTTCTTAAAACCATCGGCCTGGTCACCCCCCCCGTTACTCCGCCGATGCCGCAGTACTCCATGCCCGGCCGGGGTCTGCAGTTTCGCAAACTACGCCAGATTCTCAGCCAGGATCATAATGTTATCGATACTGATTTAAAAAATGGCCATGTGCCTGAAAATGTAGATATATTATTGGTCATAGCCCCTCAGAATCTCGATGAAAAACAGGTCTTTGCCATTGACCAGTTTTTCATGCAGGGTGGAACCGTAATCCTCTCGACCTCACCCTATGATATTAATCTCCAGGGCAGTCTATCCGCACGACTACAGACCTCGGGCTTGGAAAAATGGCTGGGCCACCAGGGTATCAACATCGATAAAAAACTGGTATTCGATCCACAGAACAGTCCGTTCCCCGTGCCGGTCAACCGCAACCTGGGGGGCATAATGGTGCGGGAAACAAAACTGGTGAATTATCCTCTATTTATCGATATCAGACCGGATTCCATGGATCAGAGCAGCGGCCTGTTCCAGGGTATCAGACAGCTCTCATTTGTCTGGGGTTCCCCTGTACATGTTAACAATTCGGAGAACAAAAAACGGTGTGTAATTGAGCTTCTCCACAGTTCCCCAGGGGCCTGGTCAACACAAGGGGTGAATATTCAGCCTAATTTCAACCAATATGGTGAGCTCGGCTTTGCAGTTGGTGACAATACCGGTGTTATTCCCCTTGCCGTTATGGTCAGCGGAAGTTTTGCTTCATGGTTTAAGGATAAACCGTCACCGCTATTGACCAAAACCGATAAAAAAACAGAGAAAAACAATAAAAAGAGTGCTGATCAAAAAGAAAAAAGTACAAAAAATACGGTGATTGGCCGTGTCATTAACCATTCCCCCGACACATCCAGACTTATTGTGCTCGGTTCAAATACCTTTCTCAGCGATACAGCCCTTAGTCTCTCGTCGGGTGTGGCAGGTTCCCAGTATCTGACCCCCGTACAACTGGTGGCCAACGCCGTTGACTGGTCCCTTGAAGATCGAAATCTACTGGCAATGAGGAACCGAACGGAATCTTCACGGGTTCTCCTCTCAATGGATAACAGTAAAAAAAGATTTTTCGAATACCTTAACTACGCCATGGCTGTTATCGGATTGATTCTCATCTGGATCATTGGATTATTCCTGCGTCGACGTGCAGGAAAACGCTATCAAACAATGCTTGACTTGCAGAGGAGGGCGGTATGAAACGATATATACCTTTATTAACGGCAATTCTGCTCATACAAATCGTGATCGCGGTATCGGCAAATATTTATACCCGGAAAGCGCCAGGCAAAATGACCGAACTGCTTTCCATAAAAGGTGAAGCCGTTGATAAAATCACCATCACAGATAGTGACAAACATAAAGTTGTCCTGGTAGAGAAAGGCGATTCATGGACTGTTAACAATCACTATTCTTCACCGGCTGATACACAAAAAATTACTTCCAATCTTAAAAATATTGGTTCGGTTAAAATTCATTGGCCCGTTGCCACCAGTGATTCCGCCCCGGATCGATTCCATGTGGGCAGGGAAACTTTCAAGAAAAAAATAATTCTCCAGCAGGGTAAAAAGATTTTAGCAACAATCTACCTGGGGGATGCCACCGGTGCACACGGATCGTATATGCGCTTAAATGATCAAAACGAAATCTACCAATCCACCCTGACTCTTTTCGATTACGCCACCGATCCTGATCAGTGGATTGACCAGCATCAACTAAAAATTTCACCTGAAGATATCCATTCCATAAAATTTAATGACGTGCAATTAACCAGGGAAAATAAAAAATTTATCCCGGCGGGAATCGATGTTGAAAAGGTGGATAAAGCGAAAATTCAAAAATTGGTGGCCATTATCACTGATCCCACCTTAACCGGTGTTCTCGGCGATAAGGAAAAACCCGGTTATAACATGGAAAAAGCGGCGCTAACGCTTGAAATTAAAGGAAATGATCATAAAAAAGTGACGTATATTTTGGGCAAACCGGAAAAAGAGAGTTATTTTGTCCTGAAAACATCCACCAACCCGCTCTATTTTAAAATTGGCGCATGGCAGATTAATTCCCTGGTGCAGACCAAAAAAGATTCACTCTTAAAAGTTGATAAAGCGGAAAACAAAACAGAGGAGAAATAAGAATAAGCAAAAACCACGCAAAATACGTACTTATTGTTTAAGGCAACGGAGAGTTATCGCGGAAACCACTTGCTCGGAACCGACAAACACGAACAACCCACGCATCGGCCGCTCTCTCCGTTTCGCCGCATACAGCCACTCAAACTCCAGAAAAACCTGGGCCGGACTGCTGATATCACTACTATTTTTTATCCTCCGATAAGCGAGGTACGAGACATCCGATAAGCGAGGTACGAGACATCGAGATATCAACTATACGATTGTGATAAAATTTATCGAACGGTTCAATTTAAACCAGATAACGCAGATTTCAAAATAACTCATTTGCGGACGGACGCTATTTAAGATTTTAATTTATTAGCTGGATGTTATTTTCCACTTTAACAACACGGTATCTTATTAATAATAAATACTATTTTATTATTAACGCGCACCAAGCCATTACATCAAATACCACATAGTGGTATTTACAAAGGTAGAGATGAACGGTAATATATTAAGGGTAC
This sequence comes from uncultured Desulfopila sp., assembly GCA_964594945.1. GTDB lineage: Bacteria > Desulfobacterota > Desulfobulbia > Desulfobulbales > Desulfocapsaceae > Desulforhopalus_A. Next base: position 29,292 of record CAZQOD010000007.1, on the reverse strand, counting down.
ATTGTAGTACTTGCGGTGGCGTATCTTCTATTTTTCAGTGCCGATCTCCGGCAATAATATAACCGCCCGTCCTTAACCATCACTACACCATGCAAAATTCACATTCGCATAAGTATATTGCCACATTATACAGATTTTGCGCACAGAGTATGCAATATCCGGAGAAGCTGTGGTTTTCCGAAAACTACCTGGTCAGACTCTTCACCCTGCTTGAAGCGCTGGGGGGTGGAGATGAAATAGACAAAATAAAGGCCGCGATAGAGGCTGGTGATGATCCCCTGGAAGATCTTCAGGTTGAATACACCAGGTTGTTTATCAACGGTGCGCCCCACGTTGTCGCTCCGCCCTACGCTTCCGTCTATATGGACAAGACGATAAACGGCAAATTTTCTGAAAAAATACTGGAATTTTATCAAGCCCATGGCTATACAATGACCAGTCATGGAGATTTACCGGATAATCTCGTACACCAACTTGAATTTTTATCTTTTTTGGCTGAAGATCAAAACAGGGAGGTTGAGAAGAAGTTTATTAAACATTTTTTTCTCCCGTGGTTTCAAATTTTTTCAGCACGTGTCAAAGAGGAGGCTGAACATCCTTTTTACCATGTTATCATCAGCATCATAGATTTTTTCACAAAGGAGGAAGAGGAATATGGCGTTCAACTTAACGAGGCGTAAATTTCTACAATCGGCCTCACTGGCAGCTGTTGCATTACCGCTTTCGCAGGCCCTTGCGTCGGAGACGGGTGTGGCTCGTTCCCCCCTGGAAGCGACCGGTTCCCATAAAGACGAGACCGTGGTCGGCGGTATCTGTGAAATGTGTTTTTGGAGATGCCAACTTATCGGAAAAAAACGTAACAATCGTCTGGTGAAACTTGAGGGAAATCCTAAATCGATTGATAACGGTTCTGCCATATGCGCAAGGGGAAACGCCGGTATCCAGCTCCTTTACGACCCGGATCGTTTAAAATACCCATTGAAAAATGTTGGGGAACGCGGCAAACCGAAATGGAAAAAAATTTCATGGCAGGAAGCACTGGATGAGTGCGGATCCCGCCTGAAAAATATCGAAAAAAAACACGGACCACAGGGCATATGCGTATTCCCCCATGGCTCAACGGCAAAATATCCGATGCATTTTTTTGAACGTACCGTCGGCACTCCCAATGTCAGCGAAGCATCGTTTTTTCAATGCCGGGGTATCCGTGATACCGCCTACGTGGCATCCATAGGTATGGCGCCGGGGGAAAATGTTGATATGCCAAACGCCAAGGTCATCCTGTTACTGGGTGGACATTTTGGCGAAAATATCCATGTCAGCCATATCAAGCGCTATATCAAGGGACTGCAAAACGGCGCCAAGCTGATAGTGGTCGACCCCCGTTATTCAGCCTCGGCCGCAAAATCCCACGTCTGGGTAAAAATAAAACCAGGTACCGACACTGCGTTTTTGCTGGCCATAATGAATTACCTGGTCAGCAAAAATAAATATAATGGTGATTTTGTCGATGAATACGGCGACGGATTTGACGAATTCAAAAAGGCAATCAGTGGTTGGTCTTTTGAAAAAGCCGCTGGGGAATGTGATATACCCGCTGCTCAAATCAAGGAAGTCGCCCTGATGTTAGCCGACAACGCACCCAATGTCTCCATCCATCCAGGCAGACATGTCTCCTGGTACGGCAATGATTTTCAACGGGAACGCGCCCTTGCCTGCCTCACCGGTCTACTCGGCGCCTTCTTTGTCAAAGGCGGTTGGGTTGCCCCCAAAACTCCCAAGGTCGGCAAAATCAGCTGGGCAGAGAAAGAACGCGATAACGAAGAGGAGATCAACCTCAATTTTGACGAAGAGGGCGAATTACGGCACCCGTTTACTCCCCCTGGAACACCAACGGAGTTAATAAGGGATGCGGCTCTCAGCGGCAAACCTTATCCGATAAAAGGTTGTGTTATATGGGGGCAAAACCCCATTCAGACCATACCCGGTCAGCAGAAAATGAAGGATGTCCTCAAGCAGATGGACTTCGTCATGTGCGTGGATGTTATGCCGACCGATATTACCATGTGGGCGGATATCCTCCTCCCGGAAGTGAGCTATCTTGAACGCTATGACCTGATCAAGACCGGTACCCAGTGGGATCTCGCCGAAAAACAGCAACAATACATAGCAGCGAGAATGCCCCTGGTTTCACCCATGTTTGAGCGCAAGGATCAGGTATTTATCACCAATGAAATCGCTAAACGCATGGGCTACGGCAAAGATATTCCCGTCAAAACGGTCGAGGAGATGATCGAAAAGAATCTTAAAGTGGCGAATCTCAGTCTCACCAAACTCAGGGCTGAAAACGGTATCCACATCCGCCCCGGCCATGATCCATACCAGATCCCAGAAGATTTTGAGATTATCTTTTTTAACGAGGATATAGCCGAGGCCGGATTCCCCGGTGCGCCGACATACAGCCCGGTTATCCAGCCACCGTCGGGTTTTACGAGGCTGGTCTATGGTCGTGTCCCCGTCCACACTTTCAACAGAACACAGAATAATATCTGGCTCCACCAGGCAATGCCGAAGAACCCGGTGTGGCTCAACGACAAAGTCGCGGCTGCAATGGGACTAAAAGACGGTGATGTTGTCGGTTTTATCAACCAGGACGGTACAAAATCCAGAACAACAACTACAGTCAAGGTTACTCCAGGCATTCGCAAGGATGTTGTCTACATGGGCCATGGTTACGGGACAGCGAATCCGCTGATGAGTGTCGCCACTGATGCGGGTGTCGACGATACCAGCCTTATGACCATACTCACCGTGGATCCGGAAACCGGTGCCCACGGTATGCGTACAAATTTTGTCAAATTCATTAAAGACGGTAATATCATAGATATTCCGGCCTCGGTCTAAATTCGGTTTTAAAGGTATATTTCAGGAGAATACAATGCAATATGGAATGATTATCGACCTTGAACGTTGTGTGGGCTGTCATGCCTGCACCATTGCCTGCAAAGCGGAATGGGAGGTCCCCGTTGAGTATGGTCGCAACTGGGTCTATCGCATCGGCCCCAGCCTTGTGGGAAAAGAGCTGGCCTCAACATACTATCCGGGCCTATGCAACCACTGCGACGAACCGTCATGTGTACCGGAATGTCCGGCCGACTTAGAAGAAGTCACTTTTACCGATAAAAAAAGCGGCAAGACCAAAACAATGGAAATTGCCGCCACCTGGAAAGATCCCTTTGATGGTACAGTCCAGGTGGACAAGGACCGGTGCCTCGGTTGTGGGGCCTGCGCAGATGCCTGCCCCTACAATGCTCGTTATGTAAACCCCGACCTCGTTGACGATCTCTCCGAAGATGGGAAGATTGATAAATGCACCTACTGCATGCCAAGGGTTGAGGCCGGATTACAACCGGCCTGCGTTCAGACATGTATCGCCGGCGCCAGGATCTTTGGAGACCTGGACGACCCCGAGTCGGAGGTTGCCAAATATGTGAAAAAAGGTGCCAAGGGTATTGAGCCAAACGGCGGGAAACTCGGGCCAAACAGTCGTTATTATGGCAAGAAAAAGGATATGGATCTTCTATTCTCAACCAACACTCCGGAGCTCGCCGATCTCGGTCAAGTTAGAAGACGGGCAATGCTCGCCTCCATCGTAAAACCAGCCGTCAAGAAGGTAAAAGATGTGGGCTTACTTGGCCTGGCCGGTATTGTAGTCGCCAAAAACATGGCGGATCCCGGCGAAAAAAAATAGTTTTTCAGCAGCTGAAAACATAAACACTCATTATGCGATAATCTCTTGTTTGATTATCGCATTTTTTTTTGTAATATCCAGCGTGGAGTCCCTACAGGGTTTTACCGGAATAAATCTCAGCTACAAGGAAAATTTAATGTCAACTGATGACAAAAAAATTATTTACTCAATGATTAAAGTGAGTAAATATTATGATAACAAACAAGTAATTAAAGATATTTCCCTCTCCTATTTTTATGGCGCAAAAATCGGCGTCCTCGGACTTAACGGCTCGGGAAAGAGTACATTACTTAAGATACTTGCCGGTATTGATAAAGAATTCAACGGAGAGACCCATCTTGCACCGAACCACACAATCGATTACCTCCCCCAGGAACCTGAACTCGCTCCGCAAAAGACGGTGAAACAAATTGTTCAGGAAGGTGTTCAGGAATCAGTTGATCTTCTTCACGAATTCAACACCATAAACGAAAAATTCGCAGAACCTATGTCGGACGACGCCATGCAGGAACTCATCAACCGCCAGGGTATTGTCCAGGAAAAGCTGGATAATCTTGAAGCCTGGGACCTGGATAGTCGCCTGGATATGGCCATGGACGCCCTGCGCTGCTCGCCAGCCGACAGCAAATGCGCAATACTTTCAGGTGGTGAACAGCGTCGCGTCGCGCTATGCAGAATCCTGTTGAAAAAGCCAGATATCCTTCTTCTGGACGAGCCGACCAACCACCTCGATGCCGAATCCGTCGCCTGGCTGGAACATCATCTACAAAATTACCAAGGTACCGTTATTGCAGTTACCCACGACCGTTATTTCCTGGATAACGTCGCCGGTTGGATACTGGAACTTGATCGCGGTATCGGTATTCCCTGGAAAGGAAATTATTCGTCCTGGCTCGATCAAAAAGAAAAGAGATTGGCCAGGGAAGAGAAAAAGGAAAGTGACAGACAGAGAACCCTGCGCCGGGAGCTGGAATGGATCAAAATGTCACCAAAGGGACGAAGGAGTAAATCCAAGGCCAGAATAAATTCCTACGAACAGTTAATGTCCCAGGAAACTGAAAAGCTGGCACGGGATCTTGAACTTTTTATTCCCCCTGGGCCACGGCTGGGTAAAGTTGTAATCCGGGCCGAACACGTAAAAAAGAGTTTCGAAGACCGCATACTGGTGGAAGACATGAATTTTAATCTTCCGCCGGGGGGAATTGTCGGTGTTATCGGGCCCAACGGTGCCGGGAAAAGTACACTTTTTAAGATGATAATCGGTCAGGAAAATGTTGACAAAGGTCTGATTCGCCTGGGGGATAGCGTGAAGCTCTCCTATGTCGACCAGGCCAGGGACCAGCTTGACCCGGAGCAGACTATCTGGCAGGCGATATCCGAGGGACAGGAGACCATTTGCCTTGGAGACCACGAAATAAACAGCCGCGCCTATGTGGGAAAATTTAATTTTTCAGGAACGGATCAGCAAAAAAAGGTTGGCTTATTATCCGGGGGACAGCGTAACCGTGTACATCTTGCCAGGACATTAAAGGAAGGCGGTAACGTCCTGCTCCTTGACGAACCGACCAACGACCTCGACGTCAACACCCTCCGGGCCCTCGAAGAAGCGTTGGAAAATTTCGGCGGTTGTGCCGTTGTAATCAGCCACGATCGCTGGTTCCTGGACAGAATAGCCACCCATATTTTGGCTTTCGAAGGGGACTCGCAGGTCGTCTGGTTTGAAGGAAATTACTCTGATTATGAAAAGGATCGTAAAGCACGTCTCGGGGCCAGGGCCGACCAGCCCCACCGGATCAAGTACAGACAACTCACCAGATAATAAACATTCTCCAGGAGCTTTTCCAGAGATGAGCGACTAAATCAAAGCTTCTGGAGTTCCGACAACATCCCGTGCAAAGTGGTGAGTGAATTCTGGGCAACATCCAGCCCTCCATTACGACTGTCGTTTTCAATCGCCGCCGCAACTTCATTAATACCGACGACGCCAAGGCTCGCGGCGGCACCCTTGATTGAATGGGCGGCAGCAGCGACCTGTTCCGCCGATTTTTCAGTCAAACCCTTTTCCATCTGCGAAATATCCGATTTCAGGGAATCTTTAAAAATATCTATAAGCTCCTGCAACAGCTCCGCATCATCTGCGGCCTGCTCCAAAGCAAAGTCCTTATCCCATCTTAACGCGCTCATTTTGATAATCCTTTCCGAAATTTATCAGACCAAAAAAGATCAATAGCCGGTCCATATCACATATTATGCTATCATACAATCTGCTAGGGACGCAAATTCAAAATTAGAATTTATTCGGAAAATTTAGACAAATCCCCAAGACCGTTTCTCCATATAAGACCATTTTTTCAATTTTTACCTCAATGTTTTTTACCTTCAAACAATAAACCAACCGCCAAGGCATCATTCTCCAATGATTCGGTAATAAAAATAACATTTCTGCCAAAACAGCCCGCAACAATATAGTATGGATGAGGAAACATACTGCTCTCCAGTCGCCATGTTTCCAATATTTCGTATGAGGTATTGGTATAACAGTCCGTCAGCCATTTTTTTCTATCCACACTTTCTGCATGCAGCTGTATCACATTATCAAACTGATTGTTCCTGAATGAAACAAACCGGCCTCCAGCATCCACGCTCACCGCCTGCACGGATGAAAAATATGATTTTACTGCAACATAATTTCCATCTGACAATACATACCCTCCAGACCTTATATAATTTACCGAATAACAAGCAGCCAGGGGCAAAGATACCATTAAGATAAATATTATTTGCCACCCGGATCCTGCACATATTTGCCGCCCCGCATACTTTTCGGAATTATTCATTGCCCGATTTCTATTCAATATTAATTTCACCACAATTCTCTCTTTTCAGCTTAAGACTTTGATTAACAACACTTTAAAGTCGATTACACTCGATTCTACTATAATCTCTTTACCTCATCTGATCCCACATGGGGGATATAAGAAAACCAATTTTACACCAGCAAATAAATCTCTTAAAATTACCGGCCTATTTTTCTATCAAGGCTGCCGGGTTAAAACAAATATCCCACCATACCCTTTTTTGCTAAAGAAAAGAAAAGACCCTGACGACAAGTACCTTAACTGCGAGATACCCACGAGAGAATTCTATTACATTTGTGAAATGATTGAAATTGACGCCAAAGTACCCCATTCAAGGAGGATAAATAATGGCACTGACAATCAACACAAATATCGCTTCACTAAACGCCCAGAGAAACCTCACATCGTCTCAAACGGCTCTATCAAAATCAATGAAAAGGCTGTCATCCGGCCTGAGGATTAATTCGGCAAAGGATGATGCCGCCGGTCTGGCAATTTCAGATCGCATGACTTCACAGATCCGGGGCCTTAACCAGGCCGCCAGAAATTCAAACGACGGGATATCTCTTGCCCAAACGGCTGAAGGGGCATTACAGGAAACAACCAATATTCTCCAGCGCATGCGGGAACTGGCCATCCAATCGGCCAACGATACCAACAGTGCCTCTGATCGAGCCTCTCTCCAAGCCGAAGTCAACCAACTTAAACAAGAAATCAGCAGAATTGCGGAAACTACGGAATTTAACGGCAAAAAGGTCCTAGACGGAACCCTTACCTCCGCCCAATTCCAGGTGGGAGCAAATGCGAACGAGACCATTTCTTTTAGCATTAACTCGGCCCTGGCCGCAAATCTCGGTAATAATAATCTCACCTCCAATAATGCCACGGCGGACAACAGTATCGAAGCGGCCACTTCCGCCACTTCAGGCAGTTCCGACAACGATGTCCTTGCCCAGACCCTCACCGTTTCAGGGCCGCAGGGTTCCAATACCGCATCGGTTGCGGCGGGGGCCACGGCCAATGTTATAGCCTCCAAAATAAACGCCGTTCAGGCTGATACCGGCGTCACTGCCATCGCCCGAACCACGGCCACACTGGGGAATCTTAACGCCAACGGCAACGTGAGTTTCAACCTGCAGGGCACCAACGTCTCAAACGTATCGATCAATGCAACAGTACTCACGGATGATTTAACAAACCTGGTCAGTGCAATTAATGAACAAACCGGAAACACCGGTATAACCGCCACCATAAGCCCGGATAAAAAGGAAATCATACTTGAACAATCAACCGGCTACGATATTAAAATAATAGATTTTGCCCATAGCTCAGGATCGGCGACAATGGATCTTACCGGCAGTCAGGGCGGGGCCGTGCAACTGACGGAGGCCGGAGCAGCCGACGATGCCGACAGCTCGACGGTCGGCGGCGAAATAACATTTAACAGCGCAGGTGGTTTTAATGTTTTAAGCGATGTTGCAAATAACGCGGGATCCCTCTTTTCGACACCGGCCAACGGCGCCAATGTCAGCTCCCTCAATTCCATTGACAACGTCGATATTTCAACGGTAAAAGGTGCGGCCAAGGCCATAAGGGCCGTCGACGGCGCTCTAACCCAGATAGACAATATGCGTGGTGAGTTGGGAGCGATCCAAAATAGATTTGAATCCACCATATCCAACCTCGCCAACGTGGCAGAGAATCTATCCGCCGCCAGATCTCGAATCCTGGATGCGGATATTGCCCAAGAGACATCCGCCATGACCAAGAACAATATCTTGCAGCAGGCGGGTGTCTCCATTCTAGCCCAGGCGAACCAGACACCGCAACTTGCCCTGCAACTACTGCAGGGATAACAGTCCTGGCCCGTACTCTCCTCGCTTTTTATACTATACCGGGGAGAAACAACTCAGCTAATTTTTACAACCATACGATACCGACATCATATGTAGCTGAAATAGAAAAAATCCCCTTGTTAATTATAACTTGACAAGGGGATTCTTATTATGAGAAACTTCTTATAATACTCTGAATTTCTTGAATTATTCATATCCCAACCTGGTAATTATCCTGGGCAATGGGTATCAACAATCCTGTGATATGACAACAGAACAAACCGTTCACACTCCCCCACAAACCCCGCACAACGATAATATTGTAACCGACAAAACGGTTGATAACCTTCTAGCACTCTATCAACGGGAGAATTTTGCGGAGTGCGAAGATATCATCAGAACCCAACTAAAAAAGCATCCAACCAGTGGCTTTTTATGGAAATTATTGGGCGCGGTTCTCAGTCGGCAGGGGAATTTGCCGGAATCGATAAACGCCATGTACAGGGCAACTGAACTTTTACCGGACGACGCCCAAACTTTCAACAATCTCGGAGTTGCCTTAAAACGGTACGGAACACTCGCAGAATCTGAAAAGGCCCTCCGTTACGCACTGCAACTCGATTGCAACTTTGCCGAAGCCAATAACAATCTCGGTGTAACACTGCTGGCCCTCGGCAGATTAAAAGAAAGTCAGGATTGCCTGCAAAATGCCATCCGCCTGCAGCCGGATTACGCCGAAGCGTACTGCAATCTCGGTATATGTTTAAAAGATCAGGGCTGTTATAAAGATGCTGAATTTTTTCTCAAACACGGCCTAAAACTAAATCCATCCTCCGCTGAAGGGTACAATAATCTCGGAAATCTCTACCAGGGAACGGGCAGGCTGACCGAGGCGGAAACGGCGCTGAACAAAGCGCTGCAATTAAAACCGGATTTAGCAAAGGCCCATAACAACCTGGGCAATGTCTACCAGGGCCAGGGATACCTGAAAAAGGCGGAGCAATCTTATCTGAAGGCCCTGCAATATAAAAACGATTATAGGGATAGCTTTGACGGACTGCTCTTCGTCTCAAATTACCATGCGGACAAATCTGCCGAAGAAATATACGAATTATATCAAGAATATGATAGACGGTTCGGTGTCATACACCGGCACGAATGGCAACCCCATAATAATGACCAAAACCCGGACCGCCGCTTAAAAATCGGCTACGTCTCCCCTTCGTTTTATCAACATCCGGTCTTTAATTTCATCGAACCTCTTTTAAGGAATCATAATAAAAACAGGTTTGAAATCTACGCCTACTCGGATGTTATCCGCGAAGATAAGGCCACACTTGCCTGCAAAAAACAGGTGGATCACTGGAGACCCACCGTCGGCATTTCCGATACCGAATTGACCGGACAGATACGCAACGACAAAATAGATATTCTGATCGATCTGGCGGGACATACCGGTAAAAACAGACTAACCGTCTTTGCCGAGAAACCCGCCCCTGTATCCCTGCACTGGCTCGATTTCGGTTATACCACAGGACTTTCAGCCATTGATTATTACCTTACGGATATCCACACCGCCCCCATTGGCAGCGAACATCTCTTTTCTGAACAGTTATGGCGACTGCCCGTACCCCCCTTTACTTACCGCCCCACGCAAGGGATGGGGGAGGTGGGTCCGCTCCCAGCCCTTAAGCGCGGGTATATAACCTTTGGCACCCTGACCCGTGCCATTCGTCTCAACCATCGTACCATTGCGGTCTGGTCGGAAATACTGCGACGGGTTACAAAATCACGCCTGATAATCGACAGCAATAATTTCGCCGACCCCACCATGCAAAAGAAAACCGAAAATGCATTTCAGGTCCATGGCATAGATCCGGATCGACTTATCATCGGCTACCACAGTCCGCCATGGGATATATTACGAAGAGTCGATATCGGTCTTGACTGTTTCCCCCATAACTCCGGTACCACCCTGTTTGAAAATCTGTACATGGGCATTCCATACATAACCTATGCAAACAGACCCGGTGTTGGGAGAATAGGAAGTTCCATTCTGGCGGGTATAGGGCGTAATGACTGGATTGCCCACTCCGAAGATGATTATGTAGAAAAAACGGCAGCCCTTGCCTCCGACACCGTAAAGCTTGCCGAAATCCGTGCCGGGCTGAGAACAGAGATCGTTGACAGCCTCCTGATGGACGAGATCAAGTTCACCGAATCAGTTGAATGCGGCTATCGAGCAATGTTCAAAAAATGGTGCGACACCGTCAAAAACATGCATCAAAAACCGTCGGCCGTCAACAATGACGCAGCAGTACTCTATAACAAAGGTGTAGATCTGCAGTTAGCGCAACGACCGGATGATGCCTTGGATAAATATATACAGGCCCTTAACATCCAGGCCGATTTTATTAATATTTACAACAATCTCGGAATAATATATCAACAAAAGCACGAATTTGACAACGCAGTAAAATGTTTCAAAATTGCAACTACCCTGCAACCGGATTATATCGACGCCCACTACAATCTCGGTAATACCTATAAATTGCAGGCGGATCTCCACCATGCCGAGGAGGCCTACCGCAATGTCATCGTCCTGCAACCAAAGCACACCGACGCCCATTATAACCTTGGTAATATTCTCCAGGAACAGGGGAGAATTGACGAAGCAGAGCAGGAACTTCGCAAGACACTGGCAATAAAACCCGACCATATAAATGCTTTTAGCACCCTCCTCTTTATCTTAAATTATCATCCCGATAAGACATCAAAAGAGATATTTGACGCCTACAAATCCTTCAACGATCTATTCTGCAAACCCCTGCGGAAAAGATCCGACCACACAAACAGGCAAAGGAGCGGCAGACGCCTTAAAATTGGCTATATTGCTCCCTCCTACAACAAACATCCTGCCCGATATTTTTTAAGACCGCTGCTTGCCAATCATGATAGGAATTCATTCCAAATCTTTGCCTACGTCAATTCCCCCAGGGTAAGAGCAAACGAAGACCTTTTCCATCCCCATGCGGATATCTGGAAATCCACAACCGGCATGGACGATCAGGAACTCTACGACACCATAGTAAAAGATAACATTGATATACTGGTCGACCTGGCCGGACATACCAGGGACAATCGTTTACTGGTCTTCGCCCGACGACCGGCCCCGGTCTCCCTACATTGGCTCGACTACGGCTACACCACGGGGCTATCCGCAATAGATTATTATCTCACTGACGAGACCTCCGTTCCCCCCGGCAGCCAGGACTATTTTTCAGAAAAAATCTGGTCTCTTGCCACACCGGCCATAGCTTATCGCCCCCCCGCAACTACAGGCGAGATAAACGAACTCCCTGCTCTGAAGAACGGTTTTATCAGTTTTGGCACCCTCACCAGGGCGGTTCGCATCAATCATCGCACCATTCGCGTCTGGGCCGAAATATTAAAAAAATATCCCGATTCACGACTAATTATCAACAGTGGCAGTTATGGCCAGGCAAAAATGCGCCAATCGTTGGCCGCTCGCTTCGAAGAATATGGAGTGGAGAACAATCGATTAGAAATCGGCTATAACAGCCCGCCCTGGGATGTTTTACGCCGTATCGATATTATGCTCGACTGTTTTCCCCATAATTCAGGAACCACACTCATAGAGAGTCTCTATATGGGTATTCCCTATATCACCCTGGCGGACCGCCCCAGTATGGGAAGACTGGGTAGTTCAATTTTAGTGGGGATTGGTCGTCCGGAATGGATCGCCGCCACGGAAAAAAAGTATATCAACCTGGCCCTGGCCCTCGCTGCGGATAAAACAGGCCTCACGGAAATACGCGCCGGTCTGAGGGGCGAAATGGAAAACAGTCCCCTTATGGATGAACCTGGTTTTGCGAAAAAGGTTGAAACGGCTTACAAGGAAATGTTCGATCATTGGTACAAGAAAAAAAGAAAAACTAAAAACAGTGGGCGGCCACCCGCCGCCAAAATAAAGGAACTTCACCATCTTTACAACACGGGCAAGCATGACCGGGCATTACAGCTTGCCACATCAATGACAAAAAAATACCCGCAACACGGCACCGCCTGGAAAATTCTCGGCCCCCTGCTCTTCCAGCGGGGTTTAACCGACCAGGGCATCCAGGCCATGGAACGTGCTGCCAACCTCCTCCCCAATGACGCCGATACCCACTATAACCTGGGGGTGGCCCGACAACAGTCAGGCCTTGTCATCGAGGCGGAGGCGGATTATTTAACGGTGATCAAACTTAATAAAAATTATTGGCAGGCCCATACCAATATTGCAGAATTATTAATAAAGAAAGGAAAACTGTCCAAGGCCTTAAGACATTATAAAGAGATCCTTGTTCAACAGCCGGACTCTTTTGCGACACTTTGTAATATCGGCAATATCTACAGAAAGATGGCAAAACCGGGAAGGGCAATCGAATTCTACAAGGCCGCCCTCAAGATACAGCCGGATGGAGCCGAGCCGCTCAATAACCTCAGCGTAATCTACACAGAACAGGGTCTTCTCGAATCAGCCGAAAAAATTTGTCGCAGGGCAATTGACATCAATCCCCATATGCATGAAGCCCATAACAATCTTGGTCGCATCCTGCAGGAAAGAGGGTTATTAGATAAAGCCGAACGCCAATATCGTAAAGCCCTTGCAATCAAGGAAGACTACACCGCCGCCGTTTGCAACCTTGCCCTTTGCCTCCAGAAACAGGGCATGCTCAGCGAATCGGAACGAATCTGTAAAGAGGCTGTAAAATGGGGTAAGCCCAGCAGTAAACTCCTGCAAAACCTCGCTCTTACCCAGATCAGAATGGCCAGGCTGGACGACGCTGAAATAAACCTAAGACAGGCCATAACCATTGAACCAAACAGCAGAGAACTATACGGCAATCTTTTCTTTCTCCTGAATAATCACCCGGATAAAAACGGTGAAGATATTTACGACGAGTACGTAAATTTCAACGGGCGTTTTTATTTACCCTTGGCAAAAAAATGGCAACTCCGGCACAATAATACCAATACCGAGCGAAGGTTGAAAGTGGCCTACATCTCCTACAATTTTCGCAAACACTCCACCCGCCATTTTCTTGAACCGCTGGTCGCTCGACACGACAGGAAAAAAGTTGAACTGTTTTTCTACACCGATCTCCAGAACGAAGATGAAGTAACCGCCCGCTACAAAACATATGCGGACCACTGGATAGTATGTGCAGGACTAAGTGACGAGGAAATGGCCGAACGCATCCGTAATGACCATATCGACATCATGGTTGACCTGGCAGGACACACCGAAAAGAATCGCCTGGGGGTCTTCGCCCTAAAACCCGCACCGGTCTCACTACACTGGCTCGATTTCGGTTATACAACGGGCCTCACGGCGATAGACTATTATCTAACGGATACGGTTAGCGTACCTGAAGAATCCACGTCTCTATTTGCGGAAAAACCCTACCGTGTCCCCCCGCCCTCCGTGGTCTACAGGGCCGATGACGTGATGGGAGAGGTGGGTTCGCTACCGGCCCTGAAGAACCAATATGTTACCTTTGGCACACTGAGCCGCGCCCTGCGTCTCAATCACAAGACCATCAGGGTCTGGGCGGAAATTTTAAAGAGAGTGTCCGGATCCCATCTGGTAATAAACAGCAGCGACTTTAGAGACCCAAAGATGTGCCGGGAAATGATGGCTAAATTTACAACACATAATATTGAGCCCGATCGTCTGGAAATCGGATTCCAAAGCCCGCCCTGGAATACCTATCGCAGCCTTGATATCGGTCTCGACTGCTTCCCGCATAATTCCGGAACCACCCTTATCGAAACATTATACATGGGAGCCCCTTTCGTTACCCTGGCGGATCGCCCCAGCGTGGGCAGACTCGGTAGCTCTATTCTACATTCAGTTAACCATCCAGAGTGGATAGCGCATACAGAGGAAGAATATATTGAAATTGCCGTAACCCTCGCAAACGATCTTCCCCGACTCGATAAATTGAGAAAACACCTCCGCCGCCATATGGAAAACAGCCCACTCATGGACGAACAGGGTTTTACACAGAAAATCGAAGCCAGTTACCTGGATATGTTTAAAAAATGGGCGGATAAAAGTAACACCAAACAGCAGCAACCATCCCCTGCACAACTGATTCAACAAGCCCTGCAACAGGCCATGCTGTTAGAACAATCCGGACAAAAACCGGAGGCTAAAAATCTTTATCAATCCATTTTGAATATCGAAGCTGATAATATCCAGGCCAATTTCAGAATCGGTCTATTACTACTTGAAGAAAAGGAAGCGGAAAAGGCCCTTCCCCACCTCGAATCGGCAGCCGACAACGCTCCGGAACACGGGGCGCACTGGTTTGCGTATATAAAAGCCCTGGAAAAAAGCGGCAGAAAAGAGATAGCCCGCCAACTTCGCAAAATGGCAAAAGAGGCGGGTTTCGGCAACGTGGAGACCCACCAACCGCCCCCCCATCAATCTCATAATAAAAAGGGTACACAATGAAAGCTGTTATTCTTGCCGGTGGCCTGGGAACGAGGATAAGTGAAGAAACCCACCTCAAACCAAAACCTATGATCGAAATCGGCGGCAAGCCAATTCTCTGGCATATTATGAAGGTATATTCAACGCATAAGGTCAATGATTTCGTGATCTGCTGCGGCTACAAAGGCTATATGATCAAAGAATACTTTGCCAACTATTTTCTCCATATGTCCGACGTAACATTTGATATGACTGAAAACAGTATGGAGGTCCATGAACGCCACGCTGAACCCTGGCGCGTCACCCTGGTCGACACCGGTGAAAATACCATGACGGGGGGCAGGTTGAAGAGAGTTGCCGAATTTATCCGCGATGAAGATTTTTTCTGTTTCACCTACGGAGATGGAATTGCCGATATCGATATAAACGCCACCATTAATTTTCATACTTCCCACGGCAAACTGGCCACGGTTACCGCAGTCCAGCCCCCAGGTCGCTACGGAGCCTTAACCATAACCGAGAACGATGTTCAGGGTTTTACGGAAAAACCCCGCGGCGACGGCGGCCTGATCAACGGCGGTTTTTTTGTCCTCTCCCCCAAGTGCATCGACCTTATCGAAGGTGATGAAACAAGCTGGGAACAGGAACCCCTCTCCCGACTTGCCCAAAACAACGAATTAAAAGCCTTTGAGCATTGCGGTTTCTGGCAGCCCATGGATACACTGCGTGAAAAAAAACTACTGGAGGAGATGTGGCAATCCGGCAGAGCACCATGGAAGATATGGCAATGAAACCGACACATTCATTCTGGTCCAATAAACGCGTTCTGGTCACCGGCCACTCCGGCTTTAAAGGGAGCTGGCTCAGCCTGTGGCTGACCATGATGGGAGCCAAGGTTACGGGAATATCCCTTGCGCCCTCCACTCGACCAAATCTCTACACCCTGCTCCACCTGGAAAAAACCATTACCAGTTACTACACCGATATCAGGGACAATAAACAGTTTACCGCTGAAGTAAAAGAGTGTGCTCCGGATATTGTCTTTCACCTTGCCGCCCAACCCCTGGTGCGCAGCGGTTACCATGATCCCCTGCGCACGTTTTCAACCAATATCATGGGCACCGCAAATCTGCTCGACGCCCTGCGCGGCGAAAAAACTCCCAGGGTGGCCGTAATTATCACGACGGACAAGGTATATCAAAATCAGGAGTGGCATTACCCATACCGGGAACACGATACCTTGGGGGGACGCGACCCGTACAGTGCCAGCAAAACGGGTTGCGAGTTGGTTGTCGCAGCATACCGGGACTCTTTTCTGGCCAAGCAAGGAGTTGCCCTGGCCACGGGCCGAGCCGGCAACGTAATCGGCGGGGGAGACTGGGCTGATGACCGCTTGATTCCCGACGCCATCAGGGCATGGCAGGCAAAAAAGACACTGTATATTCGCAGCCCCCATGCAATTCGTCCCTGGCAGCACGTCCTGGAACCATTAGCGGGATATATGATACTTGCTGAAAAGCTATGGCAAAAAGACACATTGGCGGGTGCATATAATTTCGGACCGGAATCCACCAATAACGCCACCGTAAAAACAGTCATCGAATACGCACGACAATGTTACGGCGGCGGTGCAGCAGTCCACCGGGAGGACAACGAGGGTCCCCATGAGGCGAATCTTCTCTCCTTGGATATTTCCAAAACAAGTACAATACTCGCCGTCAAACCATGCTGGTCCCTCGATAAGACAATAACCCGTACCATTGACTGGTATAAAAAATTTGCGCAGGGCTCAGAGCCCAAAGAGCTCTGTCGCCGGGAAATTTATGAATATGAAGGTTCAAAATGACACGATTCACAACCACCACTTGCAACATTAAAGGGTTGAAAATAATTAAACGCAAAACCATACGGGATAGGCGCGGCTCTTTTAGTCGCCTCTTTTGCAACCGGGAATTGTCGGCCTGCGGCTGGCATCGGCCCATCGCCCAGGTAAACCACACGTTCAGCCGGCACAAAGGCACCGTAAGAGGCATGCACTATCAACTGCCACCCCATTGCGAAATGAAACTTATCACCTGCCTCAAGGGCGAAATCTTGGATGTGGTCGTCGATCTACGGCGCGACTCGCCCACTTTTTTGCAGAGCCATACCCTTTCCCTCTCCGCCACCAACAATATTTCTTTTCTCATTCCGAAAGGCTTTGCCCACGGTTTTCAAACAATGACCGACAATGTTGAACTACTCTACTTCCATTCTACCTTTTATAATAAAGAGGCGGAAAGGGGGTTAAATCCCGAAGACCCGAAACTGGGGCTCAACTGGCCTATTCAGGTAAAATTCCTGTCCCGACGTGACAGCTCCCAGCCCTTTATCAACGATGATTTCCAGGGGATTAACCTATGAATTGTCGCCATTGCGGAACTTTTTTGCATCGTCCCTTTCTGGATCTGGGCTCGGCACCGCCTTCCAACGGATATTTAACAACAAAAACCATCCACAGCCCGGAACAATGGCTGCCGCTGCGGCTGCTGGTCTGCGAAAACTGCTGGCTGGTACAGACAGAAGACTTCGCAGGGGCCGAAACCCTCTTCAGCGACGATTATGGTTATTTCAGCTCCTTTTCAACGACGTGGCTGAAACATGCCGAAGAATATGTCGCAACCATGGTGGAACGCTTTTCCCTAAACCGGCAAAGCCTAGTTATCGAAGTTGCGGCCAACGACGGTTATCTTCTACAGTTTGTAAAAAAACGAGAAATTCCCTGCCTCGGTATAGAACCGACCTTGAGTACGGCGGAGGCCGCCAAGAAAAAGGGGCTGACTATCATCAAAGAATTTTTCGGTAAATCCCTGGCCGAAACCCTCTTGCAGAAAAAGATGTCGGCGGACCTCATTACGGCCAATAATGTTCTGGCCCATGTCCCGGATATTAACGACTTTGTGGCAGGTTTTACCACACTGTTGAAGCCCCAGGGTGTTGCCACCTTTGAGTTCCCACACCTGCTGAATATGGTCGCCGAAAACCAGTTCGACACGGCGTACCACGAGCACTATTCATACTTTTCCCTGACAACGGTTCGCACCATCTTTTTCCACAACGGATTACAGATTTTTGATGTGGAACCCCTGGCCACCCACGGCGGCAGTTTACGGATATACGCACAACGAACCGACCATGCAGGTCGAAAATGCACGAATCGTGTGGAAGGGGTGTTAAGGCAGGAAAGGGCACAGGGGATAAGGAATACCAGGTTTTATACATCCTTTCAAAAAAACGCCGAAAAGGTCAAAAACGATTTTCTGGTTTTTCTTCTACAATGCAGAGAACAGGGAAAGAGCGTCGCCGGTTACGGGGCCGCCGCCAAGGGTAATACCCTACTCAATTTTGCCGGAATCAAACAAGATCTTTTACCCTATATTGTGGATCGTAATCCCGCCAAACAGAACAATTTCATGCCGGGCAGTCGCATACCGATTGTAGACGAATCCCGTCTCAAAGACGAACGACCCGATATTATAATAATCCTGCCCTGGAATTTACGCGATGAAATTATCAAGCAACTGCAATACACCCAAGAGTGGAACGCCCAATATGTCACCGCTATTCCGGCATTAACCAAGATGGAAAGGAGACAACATGATTCCCGTATTTAAACCGTTAATTGAACAGGAAGAAATTGACGCAAGCGTAGAATCTCTCAGGCTCGGCTGGCTCGGCATGGGGAGTTATGTGAATGCGTTTGAAGAAAAAATACACAGCTTACTGGGGTTAGAGGATCGTTACGTGGCGGCGCTGAGTACGGGTAGTGCAGGATTACACATAGCCTTAATAATTGCCGGAGTAAAAGAAGGCGACGAGGTTATTGTTTCTTCATTTAATTGTTCTGCCGACTTCCAAGCAATTAACTGGCTCGGTGCCGAAATTGTATTCTGCGACTGCGATGACACAACCCTCGCAATCGACCTGGAAAAAGCCGCCCACCTGGTGACGACAAAGACAAAGGCCATCATTGCCATGGATTACGACTGTATTCTCTGTGACCATGATAAACTCAAACTCTTTGCGAAAAAACACAAACTGAGGGTAATCCACGATGCGGCCCACTCCTTCGGCTCTTTCTACAAGGGCAAACCGGTGGGTAGTTTTTCCGATATTTGTGTATTTAGTCATGACCCCGTAAAAACAATAACATGCCTTGACGGCGGAACGATCATCGTCAAAAGCCGGGAAGAATTAATGCATGTCCACGAACTAAGATTACTCGGCATGCAACAACCGGCATCGGTCATGTATCAAAACAAAAGGGCATGGACATTTGATGTGGAAAGCGTCGGTTACCGCTACCATATGCTGAATATGCACGGGGCCATCGGCCTGGCGCAACTGGAAAAACTAGATATTATAACCAAGACAAGGCAGGATGCCTGTAGACGCTATAACCAACTTCTAAAAGACATCCCCCCGGTTCGTGTTCCGGCAACTGATTTTGCAGAAGTCAACCCCTTTTTATACTATATACGCGTGCCCGCCGAACATCGCGATACCCTTCGCAGTTATCTTAAGGAAAAGGGCATTGACACCGGCGTCCACTGGCAGCCGGGCCACTGGTTCACCCTGTGGAAAAACTGCTCCGCCGGGGATCTATCGGTGACCGAACGGGTCGGTAATGAAATACTATCTCTTCCCCTGCATTCAAAAATGGACAGTGGTGTCGTGGACACCATTACCAAAACCATTATTGAATATTTTAACAAGCAGGCCTAATCATGAAAAACCGACAATTCTTTTCCCAATATAAATATTTTGCCGGCTCCCCGGTCGATCTTGTCTTACCGCTTGGAAACCCGCTGGAGGCAATAATCCGCCCCGTGGCAACGGAAAAACAAAAAATCAATCCACGCGATGTCGCTCTGTTGAGTGCCTGGAGAAATCGTTTCGTAAAGTCATTTTTAACCGAATTCCATGCCCATGACAGGAGAACGACATCGTGGCTTATCGACAACGTAGGCAACGATCCCGGCAAGATACTCTTTATGATAGATACCCTTGAGAAGAAAACCATCGGCCATATTGGTCTCGGGTTTATCAACTGGCAGACCGGCTACGTGGAAGCCGATGCCATTGTCCGGGGAGGAAACGCCAGAAAAGGGTTAATGAAGGACGCATTACAACTCTTGTTGCAGTGGGCGAAAACCACCCTCGGCCTGGATGATACATGGGTCAGGGTAAGATCTGACAACCCCGCCGTTTTATTTTACGAAAAAGTAGGATTTGTGGAAAAAAAACGGGTGCCTATCATGGAGAAAAAAAACGATGGCAACTCCGTTTGGACGGAAGATCCCCACGCTGACAGGCAGGGTCCCGCGCTTGTATACATGAAGTATACACACCCCAACTGTCCATAACCCCGGTGCCTAAGCGCCGACAACACGACCAACATAAAGGTTTAACCATGTTGAAAATAAAACATTTCAGTCGATCTGATTTATTACGCTATGTAACAAACCAGTTGGAACATTTTTTCCCGGATGGTCAAACCAAGATAAGACCGGCCCTGGACGCTTGCCTTGACAGAACACTCAACCGTCTTGAAACCTGTATAAACCCGGTAAAAATGTGGCAAACCGGTGTATTCGACCACCTCCACTCTTCGCAATACACTATCTTTCTCTATTTTTTGGCCAATACCCTCTGGAAAAAAGAAGAAGATGAAAAAATTTGCACAAAGCTCTTCCTCCTCAATAAAGCATTAAACAGTATCGACTGTTTCTATGAAATCGACATGCCGGAAATTTTTTTTATCGGCCATTCACTGGGCATCGTTCTCGCAAAAGCCACCTACGGCAACCACCTTGTACTCTACCAGAACTCCACGGTCGGCAAAAACCGCGGCACCGCCCCAACCATCGAGGATGACGTTATCCTCTACCCCAATACCGCCGTTATAGGAACAAGTCATGTCCGCCGCGGTTCCGTAATTTCCCAAGGGTGCAGCATTATCAACACCGACACCCCGGGCAACTGCCTGGTCTTCCAGACGGACAAAGGGCTTGTTTTCCGGCCCCGTCCAGAGAAGACCGATTTTTTCTTTAATAAATAAATCCGTATTATCAATGCGTTATTCAAGAAGAACAAATCTCTCATTAAAAAAAAATATTTTTTCCTAAACTCTTGACGAAGAGTGGTCGATATGACTGTCAAGATGAGAATAATTAACGCGTAAAGGAGGTGAACAAAACAACAGACAAGCAGAACAAGTAACGTAATTTTTATGGCAAGGATGCCAACTTAAAACCCATAATTAAAATATTCAAGGAGGAATATAATGGGACTGACAATTAACACAAATGTAATGTCTCTCAACGCCCAACGTAACTTGGGTACATCTCAATCGGCGCTGGCCAAGTCAATGAAGCGCCTTTCGTCCGGTCTTCGCATCAATTCAGCAAAAGACGATGCCGCCGGACTTGCTATTTCAGACCGCATGACCTCGCAGATCCGCGGCTTGAATCAAGCAACCCGTAACGCAAACGACGGTATCTCCCTGGCCCAGACGGCAGAGGGTGCCATGCAGGAAACAACAAATATCCTGCAACGTATGCGTGAGTTATCTGTACAATCGGCAAACGACACAAACAGTGCATCCGACCGTTCATCCCTGCAGGCTGAGGTCAATCAGCTCAAGCAGGAAATGAACCGTATTGCAGACACCACATCCTTTAACGGTAAGAACCTGCTCGATGGTACAATGACATCGGCTCAATTCCAGGTGGGTGCCAATGCCAATCAGACAATCTCTTTTGGTATTCAATCTGCAAAGGCCGGGGATCTTGGTAACCACGCATTGGATTCAAACAATGCGACAAACGACCAGGCCCTGGGTGGCGCAACATCAGCCGCAGCAGCTAACTCTGCAAACGATGTCGCAGCACAGACACTGACGGTAATTGGCAAGGAAGGTTCTAAAACAGCTTCGGTCAGTGCCGGAGATACTGCCTCTGTTATTGCCGGTGCAGTTAACGCAATTTCGGCTGATACGGGTGTAACCGCAACCGCCTCGACAACGGCAACGCTCGGTAATCTCTCGGCCGACGGAACAGTGAGCTTTGAACTGACCGGTACCAACACTTCCGCAATCAGCATCAGTGCCACAGTTCTGCAAAGTGACCTGAGTAACCTCGTTACGTCCATAAACGACCAGGCGGGTAATACCGGCATTACCGCAGAATTAAGTGCCGATAAAACAAGTATCACCCTGAGCCAGTCAACCGGTGCCGATATCTCCATTGACAACCTGCTCCACAGTACTTCCGGAGAGACAATGGATCTCACCGGCAATGTCAGTGACGCAACTACTTTGGGTGCGGCAACGGATACCGATTCATCCACCGTTGGTGGTGTTGTGGAATTTTCCAGTTCCGGTTCCTTTAACGTAACGAGCAGTGTTACAGCTGCAGCCGGATCAGTTTTTTCCGCCACAAACGCAGGCGACGCAAACACCAGTACTCTCAGCTCCATCGAGAATGTTGATATCACCACCGTATCAGGAGCGGCCGATGCCATTAAGGCAATTGACGGCGCCTTGATGCAGATCGACAACAACCGTGGTGAACTTGGTGCGGTTCAGAATCGTTTTGAATCAACCATCGCCAACCTGTCAAATGTTTCTGAGAATCTCTCCGCAGCCCGCAGCCGTATCTTGGATGCCGATATTGCCCAAGAGACCTCAGCCATGACGAAAAACAATATCCTCCAGCAGGCCGGCGTATCTATTCTCGCCCAGGCAAATCAGGCACCGCAACTCGCCCTGTCCCTGCTCGGATAATCTCATCTTTACCCTGTAGTAAAGGGGCCGATTGCAATCGGCCCCTTTTACTCTAAGGGAACTATTCATAAAGGAGATAGCCATGAATGTCGATATGATTACCGGCACAGGGGGGGCTAGCCAACAAGCAAATCCGATTGAAAGAATTGATGCGGGTCGCAGGGCAAAAGAGTCGAAAGGTTCCGAACCCCAGACTTCCGCGCAAAACACCAAAATCCAACCGGAAGAATTACTCGATCAGATAAATGCCGTCACCCAGGACGGTCTCTACAGTGTGCGTTTTGAAAGGGACGAAGGCAGTTCCGGCCTGGTTGTAAAAATATTTGATCACGCAACCCAGGAAGTTATCCGCCAGATTCCCGCGGAAGAACTCCTTAATTTCAAAGCTACCTTTGAAGAACTTGTCGGCAATACGGTGAATACCAAAGGGTAGACACGAAATAAGTACTGCAAACAAGAGGTAAGAATATGTCAATTACTTTTAGCGGTCTTGCCACCGGCCTGGATACTGATAATATTGTCAAGGAAATTATGGCACTTGAACGCGCCCCCCTTGACAAAATTGAGGCTAAGAAAACAGCGGAGGCGGAAAAGCTCAAGGCTTTTGCCCAGTTTAAAACAAAACTCGATGACCTGAAAAGTGCCGCCTCCGCTCTTACCATCACCAGTCAGGTCCGCACCACCAAAGTTTCCCTGAGCTCTGAAAACTCTTTTTCCGCAACCACAGAGAGTGGCGCACTGGGCAGCTACAATATTTCAGTCGCCCAGCTCAGCCAGGTGCAGAAGACAATCAGCAACGGTTTTTCCTCCAACAACACATCAGTGTTAGGCACAGGCACCGTAACCGTGAACGGAACGGAAATCACGGTGGGTGAAGATAATAATTCACTCCTCGGCCTGGTACGGAGTATTAACGAAAAATCTGAAACCACTGGGGTCACCGCATCCATAATAAATGACGGCTCGGGGTCAGACGCCTACCACCTGGTCTTCACCGGCAAAGATGCCAACACCAGTTTCACCGTTACCAGTAATTTACTGGATGGCAGCTCAAACCCCATTGATCTAACAACAACCGACGCCCAGACGGCCCAACAAGCCGTACTTTTTATCGACGGTATTAAAATCGTAAATGATACCAATACCGTAACAAGTGCTATTAGTGGCGTTACCCTCAACCTCAATGAAATCAGCACGACCTCCCATAGTGGTACGGCTGAGGCCGGCGTGGATCCTTGGAACTGGGCGGATCCCCCCGTCTACAACACTACTCAGATGGATATTAAGGCCGACACGGATGCGGTAAAGGAAAAGGTTACAAAATTTGTAACAGCTTACAATAACGCCATGAAGTGGATTAATTCCGGCTATAAGAGATTCGGTGGCTCTGATAAAGTGCCCGAAAAGACCGACAAGGATAAGGATCCGGTACTCGGTTCTCTATTACGGGGTGATTCGACAATAGGCGCCGTCAAAAGGCAGCTGCAATCCACCCTTACCCAGGCTGTAGACACCGACGGCAAATTCACGATTCTTGCAAATCTTGGTATTTCCACCAATAAGGACGGAACCTTAAAACAGAATAACAGCAAACTTGATACCGCCTTAAAAGAAAACTTTGATGATGTTGTCTACCTGCTCTCGGGCAAGGATGATAAGGATGGTGTAATGAAAAAATTTAATTCCACCCTCCTCAATATTACAAGCAGCAGCCGGGGTATGTACGCCCTCCAGAAAAAAAACTACACCCGGGGTATCAAACAATTTGATCACCAGATTGATCAGATGAAACTGAGACTGACCAAGAGAGAAAAGAATCTTCGCGCTCAATTTACGGTCATGGAGAGTCTGGTCTCAAGCCTTAATAGCCAAGGCGAATTCCTCACCCAAACAATGAATGCCCTCAACAGGAAGAGATAACAATGAATGCCTATATGAACCAGTACCAGCAGAATCAGGTTATGACAGCTTCGCAGGAACAAATCCTGATTATGCTCTATGACGGTGCCATTCGCTTTTGTCAGCACGCCATAGCCGCCTGCGAGGCCGGGCGCAACGGAGAAAAGCTTGGCAGGATCAGTAAGGCTTTTGCCATAATCACTGAATTTTCAAACTCGCTGAACCATGATATAGGTGGCGAGATTGCCGCCGACCTGGATGGTCTCTACCAATTCATGATGCGTGAACTAAATCTTGCCCGCAAAGACACCAGCGGCAAACATTTACGTACCGTAACCGAGCTACTCACGGGTCTTCGCCAAACCTGGTGCGAGGCCATAGAGATCAACAAGCAGGAACAGGGGATACTTGCAGCGAAAAAGAAAAATTTCGGGGGCGAAATCCATCAAACCCTAAAACGGCTGTCTGCGGCGGGTTAATTCCTGCTGGACCATGCCCCGGCAACCGTCGCGTACCGGCAATCTTCAACCAGGATCAATAGTACATGTCTCAACAAAATATAAGCATAAATAGTGGACAGGAAAAGACCAGTCTCCTTCGGGAATCTATACAGCTCTACCGGGCAGTGGAAGATATCTACCTGAAGTTGGAACAGACATCCTTTGAAACATCTTCATACGATATAGAAAAAAAAACCAGAACATTAAACGATATTTTCAAAAATTTGCATCGGCTGGAATCCAGGCTCTGCAAACACAACCTATCCCTTGCAGAAGATGAAACTGAGCGGATATTAATCAAAAATCGAGAAGTAATGATCGGCAAAATATGTGGCTACAACCGCTCACTGCAACAGAAGGCAAAGACCATATCATCCCTGTTACGGCATGAACTAAATACCCTCAACACCGGTCATAACGCGATTGAGGGTTACGGGCCGATAGCGGTCGGTGAAGAAAATACGCTATCTGGCTCATTTTAGCATAACATAACCAGCATGGCTGGACCAAATTATCAGGCCACAGTCACAACGAACAATGAGAGCGACTCAAGAGTAAAACCACTTTCGTATAAAATATAACCTGAGCCCTGCAGGCAATTCCACTGGAGGTGCCTCGCCTGTCAACAGCTTGTAATATTTTTAAACATCATCACTATTAATACCTCACATCCAAAAATGAACCTACCGAGTGCAAAATTTAGATTTTACTCCATAAAACCTGTAAAGAAAAACAAGGTAATAAAGGTAATGTTCAACTTAACGGGTTCATAACAGAAACAAGGCACTTACTTGTAGCTTGTCTATGTTAGGTTTTTTTCAAGTCATTATTCCCAGGTCCCCGCTGAAAAATCCTTGCCCACCTCCCCTGGAGGTAACATAATTCCCTTCGTTTCCAAGTAGTTAAATCCGACACACTCCTTCTTTTTTTAATAGTTATATCACATGGCAATATATCAATTAGAAAATTTAGATAAAATTCATCCCCGCTGTTCTTGAAGGCTTGATTTTTACATGCTAAAATGATGGAGACGGCAAAAAAGTTAAATCTTATTCATAATTAGTGTCTGTCCATAGATAGGCAATTTTGCACTAAATCGAGGCGCTTGATGAATTTAACCACGGACATATATGCGATATCTCGACGTCTCGTACCTCACTTTATCGGAGGATTAAGTTTTGAAAGCAACGAAGAGTTAGGAGAAAATGGCCATTTATGGACAAACACTAGTTATACAAAGTACACTGTTCCAACCCTAAACGTTTCCTATCCCATGGACATATTATGACATCTGATATCGACGCTTTAAAGGACGTCCCCGACGGAAAACCGGTGAGAATTTTTCTACCCCTGGTAAACGGGCCGGATCATTTTCGTCTCAACTGCCTCTACAAAGAGACAATCCCCCCGAATTTCACATTGATTTTTAAACCCGGCACCCTGCCGGTCGACGCCATCGACACCAGGCAACCAAGTATAATCAGCGTGGATATCGGAGGAGCTACAATATCCCTTGAGGCATCGATCAGCGAAATAGTCCCACCACAAACGTTAAAAATGACCATCCAGAAATCCATGAGTCATGAACAGTTGAGGGAGTTTTTCAGGGTCGACGCCACAACGAGCGTGATCAGTAAATCATTCCAAACGGAGGTCTTGAATAACAATAGCAAGCCCTGGAAACTAAAGGGGAAAACTGTGGATATCAGTGGTAACGGCATCCTTGCTCTTTTTAAGGAAAAGCCGCCGGAGGATACCACGGTTCGACTTGAAATCACCATCCCGGTCCCCGAGCCTGAAGTGATTGAAATTCTAGCCCACCGGGTCAGAACCCAGAAATTAAAAAATGGCTTCTACGAGGTTGCCTATCATTTCGACGACATTTCCAGCGAAGACAGGGACAAGATAATTGGTTGCTGCCTGGTTATCCAGAGAAAATTACTGCGCCTCAAAGTGCAGATAAAAGATTACTGAAATCACAACGGTTATGAGCCATGTCAGATAATGATATCCTTCGCCTGGTCAAATCCATACAGGATGGTGAAGATGCCACCATTACCCTCAGTGACGGCGGCAACAGGAAAACATTCGATTGTATATACAGGGAGTCACTCCCACCCTCCTTCTGTCTTCTCTTTGCCCCTGAAGATATTCCAGATAAAATTGCACCGGCAAAACAATGCCCCTTTACAAGTATTGATGCAGAGGGGCAGACGGTATCATTTGCCGCAGAATTTGTAAGTAAACGCAATGCCAGAGTCTTTGAATTCGTCGCGAAAAAATCTATTAAACTCGAAGACTTTCGAGATTATTTCAGAATAAATATAACGATACCGATTAAGGTTAGTTACACACCGTTACATAACGACGGCCATGAACAGGCCCTGACCTTGAGAGGAGAAACCGTCGATATCTCACAATCCGGGGTGTTGGCCATCCTCTCCGATAAATGCGCTGTCTGCAAAAATATTGAAATTGAATTTACCCTGCCGGCCCCCCGGCAGACAATCTTCTGTATCGGCCACGTGGTACGCATCAAGCGATTACGTAAAAACCGCTACTTAACAGCTCTATGTTTTGATCAACTCTCCCACAGGGATAAAGACATTATTGCGATGAACTGTTTTGCCGAACAACGGAGGCAACTCAGGGAAAATATACAGGTAGCTTAGAAATCTTTCTAAAAATAATTTTAATTTTTCAGGTCGTTGCGGTCGATACGTATGTATGACAACCATTACTCCACTTTCATCCATACTACCCATCCAGTCCGCAACGTCCCAGGGACGACACGGCCGCGGCCAGCAATTTGCAGACCAGGGACAACTTCTTAAAGCTTTGGTGGTAAGCGTTAAAGATGACGCCGGATTCATCCTCGATATTGAGGGTAATAGGCTGACCGTAAAATCAGACGCACCCCTCACCGTCGGTCAGAAACTAACCCTGCAGGTGGTTAAGACAAGCCCCCGGATTGAGCTGAAAATCGTAACCGATACCCTCAATCAATTCCTGGGACGCTCGCTTACCCTCATCGGCAAAAATATCGACATCTCCACCCTATTCAAATCATTTGCAAATTTTTCTCCTCCTCCACTTTCGACCGTAACACCCACCACCCGGGAGACCCTTGAAAACTATTTTTCCCTGCAGAATAACGCCTCAAATAATAAAAAGAGCGGCGTAATCCTCAAGCAACTCATTGACAACCTGGGTCTATCACTGGAAAAACTCCTGGCAAAAGGTGATACCGCAAGGGCTGCTAAGACGCTCAAAGCCGCATTAATGGAAATATCCCACAACTTCAACTCAGCCGGTAAAATAGCCGACACAACCAACAACATGCTGACAACACTTGAGCTTTTTCAGCTTGCTCAATTACAAACCGGAGGCGACAGAAACTTTATTTTCCCCCTGCCCCTCCCCTTTATAGACCAGGGATATTTGATCGTGGATAACAGCGACGGTTCCACAAAAAATAACGAACGTAAAGATGATGACAACCGTTTCTCCCTGCACCTGACAATGGCCGAGTTGGGCCATTTACATATAGATTTTCTTAAAAACTGCGAAGGACTATTTATTCGATTTCGGACCGAAGATGAGAAAAAGGCTGATTTCGTCTCGCAATTTGCAGATGACCTGAAAGACAGTATCAGCAATGTTCACCTGGCCCAGCTCACCTTTTCGAGTGATGCCCCGGACCCGGTCAACGACCTAATAAGACAATTACTCCCCGCCGGAGAATCAATGCTCACCACAAAAGCCTAATATGAAAAAACATCAAGGTATTGATAAAGCCGTTGCCATTCGTTACAACGAAACGGAGGGTTCCGCCCCCAAAGTGATCGCAAGCGGTAAAGGTATCGTAGCCGAAAAAATCATCGAAACGGCTGCGGAGGCGGGCATACACGTACAGGAAGATGCAAACCTGGTGGAATTACTATCAAAGGTACCGGTGGGAAAAGAGATACCCGTGGAGCTGTATCAGACGGTGGCCGAAGTACTGGCCTTTGTCTACCGGGTAAATGAAAAATTCAAACAAAAAATTGAAAACGGATAAGATCTGCATGGCGGAGCGGACGGGACTCGAACCCGCGACCTCCGGCGTGACAGGCCGGC
>CAZQOD010000006.1:0-45679 GCA_964594945.1 uncultured Desulfopila sp. | reverse complement strand
CCATACTTCCTTGCATCTCCGTCTGTCCGCCAAATCACACGTCGATTCGGCGGGACGGAGATGCAAATCTCTTCAACCCTCCTCTCTTCCTCTCTATAAGCTTTTTTGAACACTGCCATCAGAGAAATGAATAACCGCCGCTCATTATTCATCATATTGATATATCGTTATTTGCACCATTAAAGACCCCGGCAACAGACCATCTTAATTTTTATTATCACAATATTTTTTACCAATTTTACCTTTTAAAAATGTGCATTTTGTGCGTCGCTTAGGTTAACAACAACTAATTGTCTCCAGAGGGTTTCGCTCAACCATAGCCAATAATTGACTCCTTCCCCCCAATGCCCCGCTACTCAAAAATAAATTGTTCATTGCCCGGCCCTCTAAAAAAACGGCGGTGTTCTAGTGTTGGCACAAATTGCACATTTGTTATAATATTTTGCACAACACAGCCGAAACACAAGCAGATAAACGGCCCCTAGCCAATGAAAACTATTTCCTTGACACAGAACGGAGACGCCTGTTAATGAATGGTTATTCATAATTGTCACCGGCTGGGTGGTACGGTTCACCTGCCAGAAGAAGACGGGAAAAGCTCAGTGAGGAAAAGATGTCAACGGAACTGATTCTTTCAGCAGCGGCATTAATAGGTCTTGCCGCACTTGTTCCCTGCCTGATGGCGTTGACCGCGGTCTTTGGCCCGCGCTCCAAGGGAAAGGTAAAAAATGAAGCGTACGAAAGCGGGATTGGTCCGGTCATCGGCACCGTGGACCAGAAATTCAGTGTCAAATTCTATCTCCTTGCTATTCTCTTTTTAATTTTCGATATTGAAGCAGTTTTCATGTACCCGTGGGCCGTGAGTGTCCGCGAACTCGGCTGGTTCGGTTTTACGGAAATGGTGGCCTTTATGCTGCTGCTTCTCATCGGACTTATCTATATTCTAAAGAAAGGGGTGCTCAATTGGCGTTAGGATTGGAAGCAAGTCTCGGCGACACGGTACTCACCACTAAACTTGATGAGGTTATCAACTGGGGGAGACAATACTCACTGTGGCCGTTTGTCTTTGGAACAGCCTGTTGCGCCATTGAATTTATGAGTGCTGCAGCAAGCCAATACGATATTTCCAGGTACGGTGCGGAGGTGGTTCGTTTTTCGCCACGCCAGGCCGATCTTATGCTGGTCTGCGGTACCGTCAGTTATAAACAGGCGCCGATTCTCAAACGCATCTACGAGCAGATGCCCCATCCCAAGTGGGTGGTGGCCATGGGTGCCTGCGCCAGCTCCGGGGGCATATACGACAACTACTGTACGGTACAGGGGATCGACACCATCATCCCGGTGGATATCTACATTTCAGGCTGTCCGCCCCGACCTGAAGCTGTTCTGGACGCATTGATGAAAATCCAGGATCAGATTAAAGGCGAAAGTGTCCTCCAAGATCGCCATAAAGACTTTAAAGGGATTCTCGACTGATATGAATGCGACGGCTCTAGAAAAAATTACGGCCGCGTTTCCGGACGCCACCTGCAAAGTTGTTCTGGATTCAGTGGTTATTGATGTCCTGCCTGAAAATTTGCAAGACACGCTCTCGCGGCTGAAAAACGAAGCGGAGTTTGACTGCGGTCTGCTGGTCGATGTCACCGCCGTTGACTACCTTCACTATCCACAGAAGCAGGATACCAGGTTCCGGGTGGTCTACACCATGCGCAACTGGCGAAAAAACCTCCTCGTCCAGGTCCGCGTACCGGTCGCTGATCCTGACAACGGCTTGCCGACGGCAACCAATCTCTGGGGTTCGGCTATTTTTGGGGAACGGGAAACCTTTGACCAGTACGGCATCCGTTTCCAGGGCCACCCCGACCTGCGCAGAATACTCAATCACTGGCAGTTCGAAGGCCATCCTCTCCGCAAGGATTATCCGATGGACAAAGGTCAGGTCTGTACTGAATCGGACTCCCTGGAAGATGTGATCAAAGCTAGGCTTGCCCACAACGGCATTGATCAGAGTACGATGAAGGATATCAACACCGAGATCATGTTCCTCAATATCGGCCCGTCTCATCCCGCCACCCACGGTGCCATTAGGATTCTCACCGCCCTGGACGGTGAAACTATTATGGCCAATGTCAACGAGATAGGGTATCTGCACCGCGGTTTTGAAAAAACCGCCGAAAACCTCACCTACAACCAGGTAATCCCGCTCACCGACCGTCTTAACTACTGCTCTTCCATGATGAATAATATCGCCTACGTAAAGGCTGTCGAATCATGGCTGGGGATCGAAATTACCGAAAGAGCCCGGTTTATGAGGGTGGTACTCTCCGAATTTTATAGGGTGCTCGACCATCTGGTCTGCCTGGCTGCGGCCCTGGTCGATATGGGGGGGTTAACAAACTACTGGTACCTGTATAACGAAAAGGAGGCGGCCTACGACCTTATAAGCAGATTGACTGGGGCGCGTCTCACCAGCTCTTTTACCCGTATCGGCGGAATGTATCGTGACTTTTACGAAGGTTGGGAAAATGACCTTGAGATACAGATCAAGGGTATTGAAAAAGGCATCGGCGACGCACTGAAACTGGTTGAAACCAATCGTATAGTCCACGACAGAACCCAGGATGTCTGCATATTATCGGCGGAGACGGCACTCAGTTACGGTTTCACCGGCCCCACCCTCAGGGCCAGCGGTGTTCCCTACGACATGCGCAAAGACGCCCCTTATTACAACTATGAGTCATTCGATTTCGATGTGCCCATAGGCAGCAAGGGCGATATTTATGACCGATTTATGATCCGCTTCGAAGAGATGACCCAGTCCCTGCGTATTATTCGCCAGGCCATGAAATATATCCCGAAGGGCCCTGTCAATGTCAAGAACTCCCTGGTCGTTCTGCCGCCCAAAGAGCAGGTATACGACAATATCGAAGGGCTGGCCGGTCATTTCAAACTCATCTTCGAGGGGGTACATACCCCACCGGGTGAGTGGTATGACAGTTTTGAGGCCGCAAACGGTGAACTGGGGTTTCATTTTGTCTCGGATGGTTCCGGCAGACCCTATAAACTGAAAGTACGTCCGCCATGCTTCTACATCATGGGCGGTTTCCACAAAATGGTTGAAGGAAACATGATAGCTGATGCTGTCATTAACCTTAGTTGTATCAATATAATCGGCGGGGAGTTGGACAGATGAGCGACCGTTCACAACTGATTTCTACAGGAAAGACATTCCGGTTTGACAAGGAGAGAGACGTCGAGTTTGAGCGCCTGGTCAAACGCTACCCCACGCGGGAATCGATGATCCTCCCCTCCCTCTGGCTGGTTCAGGAGCAGGAAGGTTGGATCTGTCAAGAGGCCATCGCCTATATTGCCGATCGGATCGGAACTTTTGCCGCCAAAGTGTACGAAGCGGCAACCTTTTACACGATGTACAATCTGCAGCCGATGGGTAAAATCCATATCTGTATCTGCCGCACCCTTTCCTGCTGGCTCAGGGGCAAACAGGAGATAGTCGATTTTCTCAGGGATGAAATTGGTATTGTGCCCGGCCAGGTTCGTGAAGACGGCAAATACAGCCTGGAAGAAGTTGAATGCTTGGGACACTGCGGTTCCGCACCGGTAGTCCAGGTCAATGGCGAGTTCCACGAGAACATGGACGTGGAAAAGCTGAAAGCGCTGCTGGCCACACTGAATTAAGGAGGCGCACCGATATGGAAGTCAAAATACTCAGTGCCAGGTTCGATATCAAGGACGGTCACACTCTGAAGGTCGCCAAAAAGCACGGTGCGTACGCCACCCTCGACAAACTTTTTGCCATGAAACCCGAAGAGGTGGTTGAAGAGGTTAAAAACAGCGGTCTCCGCGGTAGGGGCGGCGCGGGATTCCCGGCCGGAGTCAAGTGGGGGTTCCTGCCGAAGGACACCGGCAAACCCGTCTACCTCGCCGTCAACTCCGATGAGTCGGAACCTGCGACATTTAAAGACCGCTTTATCCTGGTCAAAGATCCCCATATGATGATTGAAGGTATCATTATATGTTGCTATGCCATTGGTTGCCACGACTGTTATATCTATATTCGCGGGGAATATACCAGCCAGGTGAAAATCCTCCAGGCGGCAATTGACGAGGCCTACAAAGCCGGATATCTGGGTAAGAAAGTGGACGGTCATGATTTCAACCTGGAAGTTACCGTTCACCGTGGGGCGGGCGCCTATGTATGCGGCGAAGAAACGGCCCTGCTAGAATCCATCGAGGGCAAAAAGGGCCAGCCCCGCTCTAAACCACCCTTTCCTGCGGTGGCCGGACTATACGGCAGCCCCACCATTATCAACAATGTCCAAACCATTGCCTCCTTACCTTTTATCATGGCTAAGGGTGCGGATGCCTATAAGGCGTATGGTACGGAAAAAAGTCCCGGCACCCATCTGTTCGGTATCTCAGGCCATGTGGAAAAACCGGGCCTCTACGAACTGCCCCTGGGACTACCCCTTCTCGAAGTAGTAGAAAAAGTGGCGGGTGGTGTCTGGAAGGGCAGAAAACTAAAAGCGATAATACCCGGCGGCAGTTCCACGCCGGTACTTTTGCCCGACGAGGCTCGAGACGCGACCCTTGACTACGAGTCCATGGCCGAGCATAAAACCATGTTCGGTTCCGGCGGTATTGTCGTAATCGACGATACCGTTGATATTGTCGCCCTTGTCCAGAACCTCATTGCCTTTTACCACCACGAATCCTGCGGTCAATGTACACCGTGTCGAGAAGGATTGGGCTGGATGTTGAAAATAACCAACAAAATATTGGACGGTGCGGGCAGCATGGATGATATCAATCTGCTGCGTGAGCTCTGCGATAATATCGAAATGAAGACGGTCTGTGTTCTGTCGGCGGCCTGTACCATGCCGGTTCGCAGCTATCTCGACAAGTTCAGACACGAATTTGAGGCATATGTACAGGAAAACGCCTCTCACGTAGAAGAAGCGAAACAGGAATAGGGCAACCCCATGGCTGATAAGATAAAACTTTTTGTAAACGGAGTCGAGGTTGAAGTCGAGGCAGGTAAGAACCTGATTGACGCCGTCGCCGCTGTCGGTATTGAAATCCCGCATCTCTGCTACCATCCTGCATTGGGCGCGGACGGTAATTGCAGAATGTGCCTGGTGGGTATTGAGGACGGTAGACCTCCCCTGGTTCCGGCATGCAAGACCCCTGCCCAGGAGGGGATGAAAGTCCTCCTCGACGCCGAACATATCAAAAAAATACAGCACGACGTAATGGAGTTCGAGCTCATCAACCATCCGACGGACTGCCCGGTTTGCGATCAGGCCGGAGAATGTTCGTTGCAGGACTACTATATGAGCTACGGACAGCAGGAAAGCAGAATGACCGTCCCCCAGGTGACCAAGGGTAAAAAGATGGATTTTGGTTGTGGCGTCGTCCACGACCAGGAACGATGCGTTGTCTGCGGCAGATGTGTTCGTTTTTGTCGTCAAATCACAAAAACAGGCGAACTCGGCCTGATCAACAGGACCGATGATGCCCGGGTCAATATTTTCCCCGGACGACCACTCAACAACCGTTACGCCGTTAATGTCGTCGATCTCTGCCCGGTGGGGGCGATGACCAGCAGTGATTTCCGCTTTAAGCAGCGGGTCTGGTTTCTCCAAAAAGCTCCTTCCATCTGCCACGGCTGCTCCAAAGGATGCAACATAACCATTGACCATAACCGCCAGAAAAATGAAGACGATATTATCTACAGGTTCCGTCCCCGTTTCAACGAACAGGTGAATGGTTATTTCATATGCGATGAAGGTAGACTCAGCTACAAGGGGGAAAATGAAAATCGCCTTACGGAGGCCAGGATCACAACCCATGTCCGCGACGTTGATGATGTTCTCGCCGCCTGCCTGAGTGAAATACAACGCGCTGAAAATATTACCTTTCTCCTCTCTCCCAACTGTTCCCTCGAACAGATGGTTGCCGTCAGGAAACTGTCTGAGCAGATCGGGGCCTCCATCTCCGCTTTCAGTGATGGATACATAAAGGAGGGTGACGGGGACGATTTTCTTATTCAGGACGATAAGAGCAGTAACCGGGCCGGATTAACACTACTGGGCATTAACTGCGAGCAAAAAACATTTGAAGAAAACGTTGCCGGGGCCTCTTTACTGATAAACTTTGACAACGATCTCAGCCGCTTTTACACGACGGTCGAAATGAAAAAGCTTTGCAAGGATACCCGGATCATTGCCCTCACCAGCCGCGATGACGAATTCAGTAAATTGGCTGATCTCGCCATCCCCGTCGCCTCCTACAGCGAATACGCAGGCACCGTCATCAACTGCGACAATATCCTGCAGGGTTTTGCCGGGGCTTTAACAAAAAACAATGCGCCCGACGATATTCTCACCATTACCGCAAGGCTCGGCGGACCAATCCGGAATCGCAGGGATGCCTTCGGAATTCTGCAGGAGATTATTACCCAGCTTAACGACTATGAACCAGACAATATCCCCGACCAGGGATTGAAATTAAACGATAGCGAGGCCGCCAATGTCACTGCTTGATTATGTAATGGTCGCAATTCGGGTTGCCTTCAGTGCCTTTATTCCACTCTGTTTCATTGCCGTCTGCGTGTGGATGGAAAGAAGGGGTGCTGGATTTTTTCAAGACCGCTCCGGGCCCAACCGGGCCAATATATTCGGCTTCAGAGCAGCGGGACTCGTACAGAACCTGGCCGACGCCGCCAAACTGATCTTCAAAGAAGATGTGGTTTCCGGGCATATCAAACATAAATTTTATTTTATCCTGGCCCCGATAATTGTCTTTTTCACCGCCCTGGTATCCTTTGCGGTGATTCCCTTTGCCGATACACTTGTTCTCGGCGGTAGAAACTATATCATGCAGGGTATTCCAATTGATATCGGTATCCTCTGGTTTCTGGCCCTTGCCGGTTTCAGTGTCTACGGAATCATCCTGGCCGGCTGGTCATCCACCAACAAATACGGCATCCTGGGTGGACTCAGATCAGCGGCCCAGGTTATCAGCTACGAGATACCCATGGGGCTTGCCATTATCAGCCTGCTCATCGTCTACGGAACAGTTAACCTCAACGAAATGGCACATTTCCAGGGGCAACTGCTCTTTGGTTTTATCCCCATGTGGGGTGCAGTCCTGCAACCACTGGGTATGGTAATTTTTATAATTGCCGCGTTTGCCGAGTGCAACCGCACCCCCTTTGACCTGGCCGAGGGCGAAAGCGAAATCGTGGCCGGTTTTCACGTGGAGTACAGCGCCATGAAGTTCGCCGTCTTTTTCATGGGCGAGTACGTGGCCATGTTCGCATCGAGCGCAATCATTGTAACCCTCTATTTCGGCGGTTATCAAATCCCGTGGCTCTCCACCGGTTTTCTTATCCATTACGCAAAACCGGTCGCCTTTTTACTGATGATTTTCTTGCCTATCATTATCTACTATTTCACCGGTTGGATCCGCAGAAGTAACGTCAGTCATTACCCGCGGGAAAATGACCCCAGGGTCTTTGAGGCCGATGTTTATATCAAGTGTTTTTGGGCATTGGTTATTGTCCTTGAACTGCTCCTTCTGGTGCTCTTATTTTGTCAATCAGGTGGCGCCACGGCCCATATTTTTGTGGCCCTGCTCCAGGTATGCACCTTCCTGGTAAAGGTCACTATGATGATCTTTGTCTATATATGGGTACGCTGGACCCTGCCCAGGTTTCGCTATGACCAGCTACAAAAATTAGGATGGCAGATGCTTCTACCACTGGCACTTCTGAACATCTTCATTACAAGCGCCGTGGTTGTGGCGTTGAGCTAAAGGAGGATGATATGGGTGCAAAAGTCAAAACAATAGCGAGAAGGGGTTCCACTCTCCAGGAACGGCTCTACCTCATCGAAATTTTCAAAGGGATGGCGACAACATTAAAACATCTCATTAGAAACCTTCGTGACAATTCAAAACTCTATGTCCGTCACTACCCCGAGGTGGAGCCGGAAATACCGGTACGCTGGCGGGGACGACATCGCTTGACCAGCCACGATGACGGTACCGTTAAATGTGTGGCCTGTTTCATGTGCCAAACCAATTGTCCCGCCCATTGTATCGCCATCGAGGCGGGGGAAAGAACGGATGGCAAGGCCGAAAAAATGCCCGTTTCGTTTACCATCGACCTGCTGGAATGCATCTACTGCGGCTTCTGTGTCGAAGCGTGTCCCCTGGACGCCATTCGCATGGACAGCGGAATTTACTCGCTTACCGACAACAACAGGGAATCCTTCATCTTAGGACTAGACGAGCTGCTGGCAACTCCCGGCGCGTATTCAGAAGAAGACTATAAGAAAGGGGGCGCTTGATATCATGTTTGCCGATGGATTATTTATCGCATTTTCGGTGCTTGCGGTTCTTGGCGCCATGGGCCTGGTTCTTTCCCGCCATCCCATGAACGGGGCCATGAGCCTTATTGTCACTATGGTCTCCCTGGCGGGGCTCTACGCCCTTCTCTCCGCCAAACTGATCTTTGTCCTCCAGCTCATCGTCTATGCCGGGGCTATTATGTCCCTTATCCTTTTTATTATCATGTTTCTCAATATTCAAACCGACGATCTGCCCGAAGAAAAGGGGCGACTCTACTATCTGTTGGGGGGCATAGTCGTCATTTTGCCCATTGCCTCCTTTCTTGTTAAAATCATTAAAAATTTACCCAACGAGCGTATAACCATCGTCGGTTGCGGCTTCGGCGGCGTCAAGGAAGTCGGCCTGGTCCTTTTTCAAGACTGGTTACTACCCTTTGAAATCGTGTCGATTCTCCTGCTTGTCGCCCTGCTGGGGGCCGTCGTACTTGCCGGAAAAAGGAGGATAAGTCGATGATTCAAAACTATCTTATTCTCAGTGTCATTCTCTTCTGCATAGGTATATTGGGTGTTGTCTCCAGAAGAAATGTCTTTACGGTCTTCATGTCCATTGAACTAATGCTCAACGCGGCCAACCTCGCCTTCATCGTCTTTGCGCGACTGCACGAGAGCATGGACGGTCAGGTTCTGGCCCTGATGGTCATGGCCGTTGCCGCGGCGGAAGCCGCCCTGGTACTGGCCGTGGTTATTCTCCTTCACAAGCACAAGGGTAAACTGGATACCAATATATTCAGTCTGTTAAAAGGGTGATTTCATGGAACATACAGTTACATATCTAGGCTTAATTCCCCTGTTTCCGCTTGTTGGAGCCGTGGTCCTGGGTCTTATGCACATGCTCACATGCAGGACAAGACCGTTATCGGATAAACTCTACGGTACCCTGGCCTGTATCGGCCCGCTCCTCTCCTTTTTCTTTGCCCTGGTCCTTTTTTTCCAGCTACGGGGAATGGCCGCGCAGGAACGGTATCTGGTTCACAATGTTTTTACCTGGTTCGGCGTGGGAGAACTCCAGGTGAGCATGGGTTTTCTCGCCGATCCCCTCAGCTCGTTGATGCTGCTCTTTGTCACCTTCATCGGTTCACTTATTCATATCTATTCAGTGGGCTACATGGCAGACGAGAAAAATTTCGGCAAATATTTCGCCTACCTCAATCTATTTCTAGGCTCCATGCTCATCCTCGTTTTAGGTAGTGGCCCCGTCGTCATGTTCGTCGGCTGGGAGGGCGTCGGACTTTGCTCCTACCTGCTAATCAGTTTTTACTGTGAAGATACCGATAACGTCCTGGCCGGAAACAAGGCTTTTATCGTTAACAGGATCGGCGACCTGGGTTTTGTTCTCGGCATGTCCATCCTGTTCTGGGCAATCGGTTCAGCCGGATTCGACTATCTTTCCCTGCGGGAAAATGCCCACCACCTGCCACCCGCCGTCGGCCTTGCCATCTGTTTACTGCTCTTTGTCGGTGCCTGTGGTAAGTCGGCCCAGATACCGCTCTACGTCTGGCTCCCCGATGCCATGGCCGGTCCCACCCCCGTCTCCGCGCTGATCCATGCCGCCACCATGGTTACAGCAGGTGTCTACATGGTGGCCCGGTTCAGTTTTATTTACGCCCATGTCCCGGTAGCCGGATCCATTGTCGCCTGGGTGGGTATCCTCACCGCCCTGCTCGCCGCAATCTTCGGTATGTTTCAAAAAGATATTAAGAAGATACTCGCCTACTCCACCGTCAGCCAGTTGGGTTATATGTTTGCAGCGGTCGGCGTTACTGCCTACTCTGCCGGTATATTTCATGTTTTTACCCACGCTTTTTTTAAAGCATTGCTCTTTCTCGGCGCCGGATCGGTTATTTATGCCCTCCACCATCAGCAGGATATATGGCAGATGGGTGGGCTCAGAGAAAAAATGCCGATAACCTATAAAACGATGCTCATCGGCGGCCTGGCCCTGGCCGGATGTCCTCTTTTATCCGGATTTTTCAGTAAGGACGAGATCCTCTTTTCGGCACTGGCCTCGGGCCACACCGGCATATGGATAATAGGGGTGGTTGTCGCCGGTATAACCGCATACTATACATTCCGCATGATCTTCCTCGTCTTCCACGGCACACCGAGGGATAAAGAGGCTTTTGACCATGCCCACGAACCTCCGGCAATTATGACGGTACCCCTTGTAATTTTGGCGGTGGGCGCCGCCCTGGCGGGGGTACTCAATCTGCCGGAAATATTTTACGGCACCCAGGCTATTTCCCGCTGGCTGGCCCCGAGTCTTGTCGAACATCACCCCCACGCCACTGTTTTTACCGAGATAATCGCCATGGCAACATCCATTGTCGCTTTTATAATCGGTATTACAATCGCCTATAAAAAGTTTGGCCAGGGCGCACAAGAACCTGAATTCACCGGCTTTGCCAAATTCGGCGCCAATAAATTTTACGTTGATGAACTGTATAACGCAATCTTTGTCCAGCCATACAAGGCTTTTGGCTCGGTTATCTCAAGATTTCTGGAGCCCAATGTTACGGATCTCCACGTAAAACTGTCCAGTCTGCTCTACCAGAAACTGGGGTCCGCATTCAAAGTCTTTCAGGTGGGCTACGTTCGAGTCTATGCCATCTACATGGTCATAGGTTTGAGTCTTATGAGCCTGTTCCTATCTCAAACGATCAATTAGGTAAGGTGTAAGAATGTTTCAATATGCCCTTTCAGTTGTGATCTTTCTGCCAATCCTCACCGGGCTGGCCATGCTCCTTTTTCCCTTTAGTAAGGGTGTTGCCAGGTTCACCGGCTTCGCTGTGACCATTGTTACCCTCCTCCTCGGCTTTGAGCTGTTCCTCGGTTTTGACGGCAACGGTGCCATGCAGTACGTGGAAAGCCGACCGTGGATCGAATCCCTCGGTATCAGCTACGGCCTCGGCATTGACGGCATAAGCCTCATGGTTCTCATGGTCAATGTGGTACTCTTTCCCCTGGTCTTTGTCCTGTTCAAGAGCAGGACAAAGGGTTATTACGGCAGTCTTCTCATTGCCCAGGGCGCCATGGCCGGAGCCATCTGCGCCACCGACCTGGTCCTCTTTTATATATTCTGGGAAATTATGCTCCTACCCATCTTTTTCATGATAGGCCTATACGGAGGTGAAAAACGGCTGGCGGCCACGCTGAAAATCACCATCTACACCATAGCCGGTTCGTTGCTGATGCTGGTGGGCCTTATCTACGTCGGTGTCTGCCACCATGCGCAGTTTGGTAACTGGACGTTTGATATCGTTCAGCTGGGCGCCCTCAACCTCAGCGGCGGATATGCAATACTCGCCTTCTTTATGTTTATGGTCGCCTTTGCCATTAAAATACCGCTTTTCCCATTCCATACCTGGTTACCGGATGGTTATAGCGAAGCGCCCACCGCCACAACCTTTGTCCTCTCCGCCATAATGGCCAAAATCGGGGTCTATGCGGTCATCCGTTTTGTTATCCCGATATTCGATATTGAGTTCGCCCGCTGGGCCATACTGCTGTCCCTGTCCGGCGTCGTCGGCATGATGTACTGCGGGTTAGCAGCCATTGCCCAAAAAGATATAAAAAGAATGCTCGCCTTTTCTTCCGCGTCCCATATGGGTATTATTGGTCTCGGTGTTTTCTGTATGAACGTCCAGGCCTTAACCGGCAGCCTTTTTCAAATAGCCGCCCATGCCACGAGTACGGGCGTGCTCTTTCTCTTTGTCGGTCTCCTGGAGGAAAGGATGGAGACCAGGGAAATCAAGGCCCTGGGTGGTATCGCCTACCAGGCACCAATCTTTGCAACTTTTTTTGCCATTGCCATGCTGGCTTCGGTTGGTCTGCCGGGCACAAGCGGCTTTATCGGCGAATTTCTCATCATACTCGGAGCCATTAAATTCAGTACCTTTATCGGCGTGTTGGCCGGAACTACGCTGGTGATAGGTGTCTGTTACATGCTCTGGATGTTTCAAAGGGTATTTTTTGAAAAACCCAATAAACTTACCAGCACATTTACCGATCTGAGTAAGGGTGAAATTATCGCATTTGTTCCGGTTATTTTACTTATAATGGCCATGGGAATCTTCCCCCAGACCTTTATCAAGAAGATCGAACCTGCTGCACAACAACAGGTGGCACAATTTTCCACTGCAGAACAGGCCCGGTTCGCAAAGCAATTGCAGCCGCAAAAAGAAAACGAAGTTAAAAATCAACCCGGAAAAAGAGGCTTGGACGGGATACGTTTTTTAACTTTTCAAGGTCATTAAACAAGGTTTAATATTATGCATGATTTTTTGTCATTACTCCCCCTTGTTATTATCGGTTCCGGCGCTCTCTTGTTGATGCTGTCGGCCGCTTATAAGAAAATTTCCATTGAGGCGACCGCCGTTATCACTATGGCCGTGTTTGCCGTAGCGTTTCTCGTCCAGCTCAGCCTCGAAGGTCGGACCACCCCGTTTTCTTACGTCTTTAACAATATGCTGGTCTCCAGTAATTTTACGACCATTACCGGACTAGTCATCCTGGCCTGCGGTTTTTTCACCGCCATGAGTTCTCATACCTATTTCAAAGTAAACTCTTTTTGTACCAGGGAGTTTTACGCCTTGATGCTCTTTGCCGCCTGCGGGATGCTCCTGCTCACCATGGCCCAGGAACTGATCACTGCCTTTATAGCCCTTGAGATTATGTCACTTGCCATATACGTCCTCGTCGGTTATGACAGGGCCAGTATCACCGCGACGGAGGCAATCCTTAAATATTTAATGCTGGGCGCCTTTTCCGGGGCCTTTTTCACCATGGGCAGCGCCCTCATTTACGGTGGTGCCGCCTCCACGAAATTTGCGGAGATAGGTGCGGTTGTCGCCGCAAATTCGGGATTATCTCCACTCCTTATAGGCGGCGCGTTCTTTGTATTTGTTGCCCTTCTCTTTAAAGCGGCCGCGTTCCCGTTCCACGCCTGGGTGGTGGATGTCTATGACGGAGCCAGTGCTCCGGTTACCGGATTTATGGCCACCGCTCTCAAGACCGCAATATTTGCAGTTTTTGCCAATATCCTTGCCATTAACAGCACCTTCCACGGCGACTGGGTCACCTTTTTGCTCTATATCTCCGTTTTCACCATGTTCGGCGGCAATCTCATCGCCATCGGCCAGAGTAATGTCAAGAGAATGCTTGCCGCTTCGGGGATAGTGCATTCAGGCTACCTACTCATCGGCCTGGTTGCCATTAACAGTAGTCATTTTACCGGCACGGTTATCGGCTATTACCTCGCCGCTTACGCGGTCGGTACCCTCGGCATTTTCGCAACACTTTCCGCCCTGGGCGGGCCCGGAGAAAAACGCGCCACTTTTCGTGACTTTAGAGGTCTTGCCAAAGTCAAGCCCTATACGGCTGCGGCCATCACCGTCTTTCTTCTGTCCATGGCCGGTATTCCGCCGACGGCCGGTTTCATGGGTAAATTTTATATTATCACCGCCGCCATTGCCAGTAAGCACATGATCCTGGCCACCCTCGGCGTGGTGAGCTCCATCCTCTCGATGTGGTATTACCTGCGACTCGTTATCGCCATGTA
Organism: uncultured Desulfopila sp.; assembly: GCA_964594945.1. Lineage (GTDB taxonomy): Bacteria > Desulfobacterota > Desulfobulbia > Desulfobulbales > Desulfocapsaceae > Desulforhopalus_A. The sequence goes on along the minus strand of CAZQOD010000006.1, from coordinate 31,690 downwards.
TTTCCACGATGGCTCAGACGATTTTCAAACCGAAAACGTTTCACCGTTTGCCACCGTCGCCACGTTTATGCTCGTATTTTGCGTCTTTGCCGTGGGTATTTATCCAATAATTATTTAATATCCAAGCCTTGCCCGCAGAATATGAGAAAATTTATTCAAGTCGCCCGTCCTACCTGTATTTTCATGTTAACATACCTAATATTCCTGTCTTTTTTCAACCACCGGCCATCCCATATAAAATTGATATAGTTTTTTGCATCTCCGTGCAAACTATGATAGACCAATTAGTAATGGTGAAAAATTGGTAATATATCACCTAAATTTTGCAACGGTCGGGTTTGCAGTCTTCGCTTCCTGCCAAAAGGATGCGAAACATCAATAGCAGTGGCGTATAAAATATAAATTTTTATTGTTTCCAGCGTGCAGAATTTAGGTATCATACTTCAGGCGGAGGTGTTTTTTTCATGAAAGTACGTACCAAAATTATGGTTATAACCGGTGGTCTTGCATTTATCATTATTGCCATGTTTCTCGCAACATGGTCGGTAACAAGTTCCCAGAAAGATGATGGCGCCGGTATAAATTTGGCAGGTCGGCAACGCATGCTCAGCCAGAAAATGACCAAAGAACTCTTTGCCGGAATCAGTGCCAAAGACAAGCAGGGTCGGCAAAAATCTTTTGCCGAGGCCAGACACTCCATGGACCTTTTTAACAGCAGCCTCAACGGCCTAATCAAAGGCGGTAAAATCCCCACGTCACTAGCCGTCGGCGGTACCGATTTTTTCACCTGTGATCCCGCCAAGGGCAACGAACTTAAACTGCTGGAGGAGGTAAAAACACTCTGGGATATATTTCGCACGAAAATGAACAACGTTATCAAACAGGCCCCTTCGGCTGAAAGCGACTTACTATGGCTGCGGGAAAACAATCTAAAACTGCTTGGCGCCATGAATAAGGCTGTTCTGCAGATGCAGGAGGACGCGAAGGCCTCCGTTACCTTTCTCCTCTTCCTGCAACTGACCGGCCTTGCCATCGCCATTGTATTTTTTGTTATCGGCGTTGTTGTCATACAAAAACTGGTCGTTAGACTCAATAAAATTACCGATTTTGCCGAAACCATAGGAAGCGGAGATCTAAGCTGTAAATCCGATATAAGCGGCACGGACGAGATAGGTATCATCGGCTCCAATCTCGATAATATGTCTCAAAACCTCAACGGTATGTTCAACGAAGTCAACGAAAATTCACAATCATTAAACGCACTTTCAAATTCACTGGCAACCATTGCCGTGGAGATGTCTGAGCGAGCACAGGCCACATCGGAAATTTCGACCAATGTAGCCGCATCGGCAGAGGAAATGAGCAGCAATATGAACACGGTGGCAGCTGCAACGGAAGAGGCCTCAACCAATATCGGCCTGGTCTCCGTAGCCACAGAAGAGATGACCTCAACCATATCGGAAATCGTCAAAAACACTACAAAGGCGCAGAGCATAACCAATGAAGCCGTAGTGGAGGCGGGATCAGCTTCGGAAAAAGTTGATGAACTGGGACTTGCCGCAACCGAAATCGGTAAAGTTACAGAAACCATCACCGAGATTTCCGAGCAGACCAATCTCCTTGCCCTCAATGCAACCATTGAGGCGGCACGCGCCGGTGAAGCCGGAAAAGGCTTTGCCGTGGTTGCAAATGAAATCAAGGATCTAGCCAAACAGACAGCCGATGCCACCCAGGAGATAAAAACCCGTATCGACGGCATTCAAAATTCAACGGAGGGTACGGTTACCCAGATTCAACAAATAACAAAAATCATAAATGAAGTAAATGCAATCGTCTCCACCATCACCACCTCTGTCGAAGATCAGTCCGCCACAACCACTGAAATTGCAAATAATATTTCCCAGGCATCAATCGGTATCCAGGAAGTAACCGAAAATGTCGCCCAGTTATCGACGGTTGCCGATGAGGTGTCCACGGATATGGGTGATGTCTCAAACCATAGTCAGGCAACATCCAATACCGCCAATAAAGTCAAGGAAAACGGTGTGGGCATCCAAAACCTTGCCGCCCAGTTTGAAAAAATGCTTACAAAAATCAAACTTTAATAAAAGAGCAGACGGGGTAATATGCTATAGATAGTTCAATGTCATTAACTTAATAACAAAATGATGTGTAAAGTGCTGTTCCTACCTTGATCGGGGGTGTCTGCAGCCAAGCCGTCATGGTCGGGTTTACGGCGTCCCCCGAGCAAGGTTGGAACAGCACTCAATGACATTGGCTTACAACCCAAATCATACATTATTTAGTACCTTACTCCATAAAACCTGTAAATAAAAACAAGAAAATAAAGGTAATGTTCAACTTAACAGGTTCATAACAGAAACAAGGCACTTACTTACAGCCTGTCTGCGTTAGGTAAAATAGTTATTTTCGATCAGCAATTTTAGTAATGAATTAGTTGGTCAAATAAAAAGTGATTGTCGTCACCACCCGAACATCTTTTTCGATTTTAGCAGTATCCCCATATTGTACTCCAGCGTCGCGAACAAAAAAATTACCCTGTTTGGCGCTTCGGATCTGCCCGACATTAACTCCCGCATTTTTGGCAAATTCATTTGCGGCAATACGCGCATTTTTTGTAGCCTCGCTTAACATTTCAGGTTTAATATCGTTAAGTTTCGTAAAATGATACGCTGGAGCTTCATTCTTAATATCGAGTCCTTGTGATAACAATTTATTAATATTACTACGAACTTTTCTCACCTTCTCAACTTTATTTGATTCGACGGTGATTGTACCTACTAATGTATGAGCTTCGTCAACCAAAATTTGATTTTTATCTCGATATTCTAGATACTCATACTCAAGTATCCCCAATTGAATCTCATCATCACCAAATCCATTCTCTTTCAATAAAGTAATAATTTTTTGTTGATGGCTTTCTGCTTTTTCATAAAGATTCGGTATTTCTTCACGTTTTTTCCCTGTGACACTATATGAAATTTTCCAATTGACTCTATCAGCTGAAACCCGTCGTTCCGCAAGACCTTTTACTTCTGCAACATTAATTGCAACTTTAGCATTATATAAAGTTTGCCCAATATAATAGCCTGACACTGCTAAACCGATTGCTATAAATAATCCTAAAAACAAAAAGCCGTTTTGCTTTTCTGCACTCATATTAATTACCTCCATGGATATTTCACTACTTTTGATACTCAATCACTACCCTTGTGGTGATCTTAATAGACCACAATATCAAGTTACAACAGCCTTTCAACTGATTTTAGAATAAATGTTTATATTGTGAATACAACATATCCGCCCACATATACCAATAGCGACGGTATCAGCTATGCCGCCTGCTATAAACTATATTTTAAACTTTCCAGGATAGGTGAAATCAGGGCAATAGGATTTCGCCGGTGGCGGCTTTAAGGCGGGTTCGGCAACGGTAAAGTCCCACCAGGGACAAGGCCAGATCTGACCGGGTTCGTACCAGATCTCTCTGGGCACCGTTTAAGCGCACCAACGATTCCTGCCCCCCTTCATAACCGGATTTTACCAGGTCCCTGGTCTTGGTAACCAGTTCAGTACTGGCTTTCTGGAGAACCAGTTGTTGCCGGGCCGATTGCAGGTTGGTATAGGCGGTCCGTACCTCGCCCCTGATTCGATTTTCGGCAGCCAATAGTTTTTTTTGCGACCCCCGCCACGCCGCTTTGGACTCCAGGAGACTGGCCTTATCCGCTCCACCGTGGTATAAATTATAGGATAGGGAAAGGGCCACCGTTGTGCCGAAATCGTCCCCTTCCACATACCAGTCATCCGGATGTTCTCCGGCAAACGATGCCCGCAGGGAGAGTTGGGGATAGAAAGGGGCCCTGGCCCTGCCGATTACAGCCTTCCTGCGATCCAGTTCCATCCTGCTGGCATTATAATCGGGCCGTAATTGCAGAGCTGTTTTAATCAGGTACTTCAGGTCATATGCTAAAAACTTATCTTTACCCACCATCTCCAACCTTGCCAATCGTACACCTTTCTCTATCTCTTCGTCCCCCAACCCCAGCAAAACCATAAGACTATCAAGGGCGGCGGCATAGTCCCTGTCGGCAAGCAAAACATCTCTTTTGGCCCTGTTAATTTGAACTTTGAAGTTCAACACATTGCTCAAGGACCCAGAACCCTGTTTATATAAAATTTCAGCCCGCTCTAATTCCTGTCTGTTGAAACTGCTGTCCGCCCCAGCTATCCGCCGACGAGAGAGGGCAAAGTGGCAGTTATAATAAGCCTCGGCAACAGACTGTAACAGCAACCGTTGGCCGTCCCGCCGGGCCAATTCACTTTGCCCGGCACTATACTCGGCAATTAGAGCTTGAAATTTACGGGAAAAGCCGTCAAAAACCTGCCAAGAAGCAATAAGTGATACCTTTGAATATTCGACGTCCCGATCTCCTCGTAAGATCGAGCTGTTTTCTGAAATCCTGCTCCAAGACGTGATGCCGGTCAAATCCAGCTTCGGATAATAGAGGGCCCGAACCTGCTTAATACGCTGGCGGGCCTCTGTAATACGCTCAGCCGCAACCGCCAGGGTGGGGTTATTGGCAAGGGCAATCCGCTGCGCAGCCTGCAGATCAAGGGGCGAATTTCCCACCAAAACGGAGGCACCGGCTGCGTCGCAGGAACAATCCACCATTGTCGACAGAAAAAGAAAAATCAAAAAGATAATTTTTTTCATGAAATACCCTCTTTTTGCAAGGCCCGCGGTTCAACTTCTTCACGTCCGGGCCAGAAACCACGATTTATCCGAAAAAACAGTCGCCGACAATCATTGACAATCACCAGCAGACTGGGGACCAGAACAAGCGTCAGTACCGTCGCAAAGGCTACACCGGCTGCAATGGACAAGGCCATAGGAATCAAAAACTTGGCTTGCATATCCCTCTCCATTATCAGAGGGGCCAGACCGCCAATGGTTGAGATAGAAGTTAGGAATATTGCCCGAAATCGCCGGGCACCGCCCTGAACCACTGCCTCGAACATATCCATACCCAGGGCCAGGTTCGCATTAACCCGTTCGATAAAGACAATGGCGTCATTAATTACAACCCCGGACAGGGCAACCATCCCAAAGATAGACATCATCGACAGGCTGTAATCCATAACAAGGTGGCCGAAGATGGCACCAATAATGCCGAAAGGAATTGTTATCATTATAATAATGGGCTGAATATAAGAACGAAAAATGGTGGCCACTATGACAAAAATCCCGACAATGGCAATGGGAAAACCCACGGCAAGGGAGGAAAACGATTCCCTGGTGCTCTTTTTTGAACCCTGCATGGCTATATACAGACCATCATATTTCCGTTTTAAGGCGGGGAAGGTTTTCGCAGCCAGATCATTAAATATATCCTGGGCATTTGCCCGATCGGAATCCACCTCCGCCGTCACCGTAATTCGACGCATACCATCGGTTCTTGTAATAGTCGAATAGCCCGGCGCATAGGAGATATCGGCCACGGATCTAAGGGGAAGTAAGCGACCATCAGCGGTACGAATATGAATATTTTCAAAATCAAAAAGAGTCTTACGCTCGTCCCTGCGGTAGCGGACCTTGACCCGAATATCATCCTGTCCCCTCTGCAGCCTGAACGCCTCGCGACCAAAGTAACCCCCGTTAACCTGGCGAGCCAGGTCTTCGACGGTGATTCCCAGGGTCCGTGCTTCCGGTTTCAAGCGCAGCTGGACCTCGTTTTTACCGGGGCTATGGTCGGAATGAATCTGCATAACCCCCTGGAAGTTCGCAAGCTCCCGCTCCATATCCCCGGCGGCCGCCACCAGGCTTTTCATATTTCTGCCCTGCAGCCAGATCTCAATATCGGCACCCGACGGCCCCGCCTGCATACCCTCGTAGGAAACTGAAACAGCACCGGGAATTTGCCCCACTTCCTTCTCCCAGTCGATCAACAGCTTATTGGAATGGACACCTCGTTTCTCAGACGGCAATAACAGGATCTGCACCGAGCCCACGTTGGGGCCCTGGTTTGAACGGCTGGACGAAGAGAGGCTCTGCCCCAGGAGAACGAGACGCTGCCTGATCATCGGTTCACCACTCAGGGTGGTTGTGCGATCGGCCACCCTGACAAAAGCACTGCTTATATCTTCGAGTGCCCGTTCGGTGATCTCGCTCGGCGTACCGGCCGGAAACTCCACGGTCGAAGTTATCACAAAACCATCCAGTTTGGGAAATACCTGGAATTTAACAAAGCCGCCGGCGAGCAGACCGAGGGAAAATAACAGCACTGTTACCGCCGTGGCAAAGGAGATATAGCGGCGATTAAGCACCATGGTAACAAAGGGCACATAACATTTTTTAACAAACCGCTCCAGCCCGTCACTAATTTTCAGACGCAAGCGTGACAACAGGCCAAGCAGCCCTCGCCTCCGAGACTCCCCATTCAGGTCGGGCAGATGGTTAAGATGGGCCGGCAACAGAATCAGACACTCAATAAGCGAAATTATCAGGCAGGAGATAACAACCGTGGGCATAATTTTTATAAACTTGCCCATGGTTCCACTGACAAAAGCCAGGGGCAAAAAGGCGATAATGGTGGTGGCCACCGCGGCAATAACCGGCAGCATCACCTCATGGGCACCATCGATTGCCGCCTGCAAGGGCGCCGCACCACTCTTCCGGTGCACATATATTGCCTCTCCAACTACTATGGCGTCATCGACCACGATCCCAAGAACCATAATCAACCCAAAAAGAGAGATCATATTAATCGTCGACCCCATGATGTAGAGCAAAAACATGGCGCCACAGATCGAAATTGGAATACCCATACCCGCCCAAAAGGACAGACGCAAGTCGAGGAAAAGCCAGAGCAGAAAAAAGACGAGGCCAAGACCAATCGAACCGTTTTTTAAGAGGAGATGAATCCGCGCCCGCAAATAATCGGTGTGATCATAAAAGATCTCCATGGAGACGGTGGGTGGGAGAGTTTGCTGTTTTTCGGTCACATAAGCCGTCACCACATCGGAAATTTTCAGAGAATCTTCCCGGCTAGTTTTTGAAACCTGCACAAACATTGCCGGACGGTCGTTTATTTTCGCATATAGCGGATCTTCACTGAAACCATCCTTTATCTCCGCCAATTGGCCCAGGGTTACCGATTCACCGTTTGCCTTGGCAATAATTACCACCCGGCTTAACTCCTCTCCCGTGTATTTACGGCCGATGGTCCTGATCCGTATCTCTTCGCCATCGGTGCGCAACGTTCCTCCAGCCAGATTCAAACTCGACTTGCGCACCGCTGCGGCGACCTGATCAAAGGTAAGACCATACTCCAACAATCTCTTTTCCGACAGCTCAATACCTATCTCATACTGTCGGCCGCCAAAGACTCCGACCTGGGAAACTCCATGGATCTGCTTGACTTCATCTTTAATTCGCGCCCCCCATTCCTTCATCTGTTTTTCAGGTATATCGCCGGTCAGAGAGATAAGAAGCACCACGTCTTTATGGATAATTTCGGTGATAACCGGTTTTTCCGCATCAACCGGAAAAGTTGAAATTGCATTTATCCGGGATTTAACCGTATCCATCACCCGCCCGGTTTCGAAGCCATCCTTTACCTCGATAATCACCGATGCCAAACCCTCGGAGGATTTAGTCGTATACTGCTTAATCCCGGCAACCGACTCAATCGCCTCCTCGATTTTCGCACTGACACCTTCCTCCACCTCCTCCGGGTCGGCGCCGGGATAGGCCACCAGGATTTGTATCATATCCACTGAAAATTCCGGAAAACTTTCCCGAATCATCCGGCTTGTCGCCAAGCCGCCCGCCAAAAAGATCAAGAGAAGAAGGATATTTGCAAAAACAGAGTTACGCGCAAAGGCACCGATAATATTTTTCATAAGGATGCACCTTCCTTAAGCGGAACTATCCGGATCAAAGAACCTTCCACCGGGTCAATCAACCTGGTTATAATAACCTTATCTCCCGTCTTAATCCCTGATTTCACATAACAATACTCCCCCTGGATACGAACGACCTGCACCGGAACCGTATACAGACGGTCATTGCGTACAACAAAAACATTGTTATCAAAACTGACCGCCGTCCTCGGTAACTCAAAGATCCCGAACATGGTTCGACCCGGAATATCCACCGAAACAAACATGCCGCTGACCAGGGGAAAGGGATTGGCTCCATCCTTTCCGCGGCGGCGATCCCCAAGCTGCACCACAACATTAAGGCTGCGGGTGGCCCGGCTGAACGATGTTACCCGCTGCAGGTCGCCGGTAAATACAAATTTGGGAGAATCGGTCCAACGAATGGTGCAAACCACGGGCTCCACGGAAGTAAACCAGTGACCATTTTGCTTACCGGCCTTAAAATCAAGCCAGGAAACAGCATCATATCCATAAATCGGCACCTCGACCTCCAGCGTTGCATCATCGGATAATACGGCAATGGTCTTACCTGGAGTTACATATTCCCCCACCTCGACGTTCTCTGATATAATTCTCCCGGTAAAAGGCGCCACCAGGCGACAACGATCAAGTTTATTTTTAGCACGGTTCATGGCCTGACGCAGCTGCGCGGCACGGGCGGCTGCATTATTTACCGCCTGCGCCGCCTTCTCAACACCAACCTGACTGCCGACCCTATTTTTCTTAAACAGGCTCTTAACCCTGCCCAGCTCTTTTTCGGCCAGGGCCAGATCCCGCCTGGTAATGGCCAAACGTTCCTTGCTGCCGAGATAATCGGTGCGGAAATCCGCATCATCCACGGCTATCAGCAACTCTCCTTTATCAATAACCGCACCCTTTTCCAGATTGGGGTGTTTAGCAACCACTTTGCCTGCAACCTCGACCGCCAGGGCAAGACTCCGCATCGATTTCAGCTCGCCGTAACCGGTAAGGGTTACCGCCACATCCTTTCGCGCCGCCGTGATTACCTGAACATTTAGAGCCTGTTCCTCCCTTGGGATTCGCGTAGGCGGTTTTTTCATCGATTTAAGGGCCAAAAAACCGCCTGCTCCCAAGCCCAAGATCACCAGACAGATAAATATTCGCAATATATTGGAACGACTTCCATCTTCCCGCTGCAATTTATCCATCACGGCTCCTCCTGCAAAGCTTCACCAATTTTGTCAATAACCTCGCACCACTGTTCCGTCAGTTCCGGGCCCACCTTTTCAATAATGGTAATAAACCGCTCTTCAATACCCGCCTCCATCAACTCCACATGTTTGTCGGCCTCTGCGGATAGACGTACCGCCACTACACGACGATCACTGGTGCTGCGCTCCCGGATAAGTGCCCCCTTTTCCACCAGGCGATCAACCATGGCTGATACGGAGGGTGCTGAGACATCCAGTTGCGCAGCCAGCTCGGAAATTGTACAATCCCCGACCTGCCTGATCTTTATCAACATATGCACCTGGGCGGGGGAAATCTCCTCATGCAACCCGGCCGTCGCACCGCTGCAGACATTCATATGCACCCGCAGGAGATGATCACGCATTTTTCTACCAAAATTAAGGAGAAAACGGGCCTGCTGCCGAACTTTTTCTTCCGTCATAAATCCTCCAGAAAAACTCTCTGATTTATTTATCATCAACATATTTAGCTAATCTAAATATTAGAAAGACCACGGTTTGTCAAGTAAAACAGCGAACAAAGATTATTATAAAATGGAATACCGGCCGGGAGACTGTCCGGCAAAGACCACCATCATAGCCTTGATATTTCCGGCCATGACCAAGAAGATGACTATCTTCTGCGCTGGAGGCTTTCAGCAAAAAATCAAATTAAACCAAGACTCTGCAAAACACGGAATATTGCCCGCATTTTGCAGGTAGAGTGAAAAATATAAGCCATCTTTTTTTCAGGCCGGTAAGACAAAATCCCGACCCGCAAACTGAATATTTTCAGAAGTGGGGTTCATGGGGGCCACAGCATGGACACCCCCGCATTCGGAACATTGTCCCAGGTATGTAATTAGGGTAAAGGCTTTTCCACAACCCTGACAAACCGTCTCAATCGGCCCCTGCATAATTTTTTTATCCTTTATCGTCCCGCCATGGGCACCAAAGACAAACTCCACCAACTCCCTGCCCTTGGAAAACGGGCCACCGCCGTCACCGCTGCATCCACAACCGCAATCTGACATTTTCTCCTCCCTATGCTAAAAATTGTAAGCCGGCAAATTATATAACCGCCCTTTTGCAATATCCATAAATATTGCCTGATAAAAACCATAAACGCGCATCGCGCATACGGAGCATACAGCAACCGATTATCAGTCACATTGACATAGGTCAAAACTCGCCGCCATACACCTTCTGGAAGAAGGTTCAAAAATGGAAGGGCAACGTAGTCCTGCGGAGCACAATCAAGGTTTGCTGAAAAATAATCCGTGGTTTTATCCGTCTTTTACTGTATTAACTACGGGGTCACCAGGTACCTAAATTGTGCACGTGGAAAATAAGAAAATAATTTATGACAATGACTGTAAATTCCCAGGAAAAGACACCGGCTCCATTCCAGACATATAGGGTCCTGCTCCTATCGATCTGCCACTTTATCCATGATATTTACTCAAGCTTTCTCGCCCCCCTTCTCCCGTTTCTCATAGAGAAATTTTCCCTATCCCTCACCCAGGCAGGATTTCTCTCCACCGTAATGCAGATCCCCGCCCTCCTTAACCCTTTTATAGGCAAACTGGCCGATCGCGTCAGCGTCAGATATTTTATCATCCTGGCCCCGGCCATGACGGCCATCCCCATGTCATTACTGGGAATTGCCCCCAATTACGGAATGCTGATGATTCTCCTCTTCCTCACCGGTATCAGTGTCTCCCTCTTCCATGTGCCCGCACCGGTGATGATCTATCGCATCGCCGGAGTCAAAACCGGCCAGGGCATGAGTTTCTATATGACCGGCGGGGAACTTGCCAGAGCTGTCGGCCCTGTTATTATCATCGCCCTGGTGGCATCATTCGGCTTCGACGGATACTATCCAGTCATGATCGTGGGCATTATTACATCGTTAATAATGTTTTTAAAATTCAAGGATGTACCCATCAGGCAAAAACATAAAGAGGCGCCATCCATCCGCAACACCTGGCGACAGATGAAAGGATTGCTCGGCCCTCTGACGGCCATTGTCCTTGTACGGGGGTTTATGCACGCTTCACTAACCACATTCCTGCCGCTTTATATCATTCAAAAAACGGGTAATGTCTGGCTGGCAGGGATTGCTCTTTCCGTCTTTGAAGCGGCGGGGGTAGCGGGTATTCTGACAATGGGAACCTTAAGCGATCATTTCGGCAGGAAACGGATGCTGTTTTTCTGTCTTGTCCTGGCCCCGGTATCCCTTGTCTTTTTTATTGTCAGCTCCGGGTGGCTGAAATTTCCGGCCCTAATTATCACCGGATTCTCACTTTTGTCAACAACCCCGGTCATGCTGGCCATGGTACAGGAATACTCCAAAGACGGCTCTTCCTCGGCAAACGGGGTGTTTATGATGATCTCCTTTCTCGCCCGTAGTGCGGTTGTTGTGCTGGTCGGATTTATCGCGGACCAGATCGGTCTTGACAACACCTATATTCTCTGCGCAACCGTCGGCTTCCTTGGTATTCCCTTTGTATTAACAATTAGGGACTAATGTTGGGGTAGAAAGTGCCAGGTGGCATTTCATCAGTAATACTCCATGGTTATATGAAAAATACCAATTATAGAAGATTGAGAATATTAGTGCCTTACTACATAAAACCTGTAAAGAAAACAAGAAAATAAAGGTAATGTTCAACTTAACGGGTTCATAACAGAAACAAGGAACTTACACCGGCTTACCGGTCATTTCCGGTGTTAGCTCCCTTAAAGACTCCGAACTTGCCAACAACAAGACTTTGGGGGTTAGACAAAAAACTCCGATTGTCGATAAATTGCTTCCTGCTCGTCGAGAATATCCCGCAACACGACGATATCGGTCATGGGATTCATTATCACAACCCGCAGGACCACGCACTCCCCCAGGCTGTCCATGGATTTAAGCGTTGTCCTGGAGACAAAACTCCTGCCCGCCTCCCGTTGCTTGCGTTGAATTGCAATATTAATGGAATTAAGATGTTCGTACACCCGCTTCTTTTCAGGCAAATCACCATTCTCCGCTTTTTTTTGCAGTTCCTCCGGATAAAATCTATAGGTTAGAATATTCAGGACCTGGGGGGACATCAATTGAAAATTACGTCGAGATTCTATCTCAGCTGCAAACTCCCCGGTGGTTCTGATACCGTGCTCGATCAACAGACCGTAACCGTTGGTTCCCATGATCTTCAGGGCACTGTCGAGAATAAGGGAATTTGCCTCCCGGGAACCGGAAAGAGATTTAATACCCAGGTCCACCGAGCCGGGGCGGTTGATATAACGCGAATAATAGGCAACTGCATCGAGCGCGGCTGGATCTTTGAAATAGACCATGCCGCAACCAATGGGCATATAAAATTGTTTATGCCCGTCAATAGTCACCGAATCGGCATATTCTATACCGGCGAGCAAATAACTGTACCTGGACGAAAGTAGCGTCGGCCCCCCCCAGGCACCATCGACATGGAAATGAATTTTATCACGACCACATATATCCCCGATTTCCCCTAAAGGATCGATGGTACCGGTCTCCGTTGCCCCGGCAAGACCGACAACGGCCATGATTACCGTCCGACCGTCACCCTGCAGCTCAGCCATAATTCGGCGCAGGTCATATAAATCAAGGCGATAATCGGCGTCCACGTCAACTGCAATTACATTATGATTACCGATACCCAAAAGCCCCCCCGCTTTCCGCAGGGAATAATGGGCCAAGCGGGAAACCAGAACCACGCATCGCTCAACGCCGTAGGCCTTATAGGCGGCGGCGATCCCTTCTTTTTCAACACCGCCAAAACCATCCCTAGGGGAAAACAAACGGTTTCTAGCAACCCAGAGGGCGGTAATATTGGCAATGGTTCCATCCTCGGTAAAACAACCCAGGGCGGTTTCCGTATTCTGAACATGGAGGGCGTAAAAGTCACCTGGCCGCCGGTAAATCATGCGATGCATTTTGGCAAGAAGCTGCTTTTCCAAAATGGACACAACCTTAGAGGTCTCCAGCTTGACAACATTCTGGTTCAACGCGGCGACAATTGTCTTCAGATGTACCATAAAAAACGGTATGGCCGCCGTCATATGACCGACAAAATAGGGTGAAGCCACATTGACCGCATGGGGTGCGATATCCTGGATAAGATCGGTGATAACCTCCGCCAGCATCTTTTCCGGTACCTGGGGCAGCGAGGTGTCGGAAAATAGTTCCGCCAGTTCTTTTAGAGATTTTTCTTCAGTTATACCGACATGTTCTTTTAAGAATTCCTGGAGCCCGAAAAGAATTTGCTCCATATATTTAATGAGAATTTGTTCAGTTTCCTCATTTTCCGGGCTTATAAAGGTCCTGGTCAAGGTCTGCCAGTTGGCCACAAGGGGTTTTGTCTGGGAAGGCTTCTCTTCGTCTATCATAAATTTTCCCACGATTTTTCAACCTGAATTTTGCAATCGCCAAGTTCAGAATCATCGTTTGTCCGCCGGGGATATGGGGTATCAACAACGTTAATATATAAAGACACTTCATACTATCAATAACGAGTGTCCGCCCATAAACAACCCCTCTTTCTTTCCTATCTCTTCGTTGCAGGAACAATATCATCCTCCCCAAAGAAAAGGTACGGATCATCCGATAAGCAAGATACGAGATATCAAGCTAATGGTTGCGATAAAAATTCCATCTCCGAACAAACACCAAAATAAAACGCTACATTCTTTGAGACAAATGATGCCAACCTATACTTTTTCCAAACCACAAGCAATAATTTTCAAACCCGCCCCTTAAACCGACGCGCACAATTCAGGTTGGGTGGGGATACCGTAACAACCTCGGATAATTCGTTGATTTGACGGTGTAATTAAAATACAAACCAATGCCGTAAATGTTTTTTTCTCCGGTAAACACACTATATATATGGCCGAATGCTCGTAAAAACACCACTTCTTGTATATAAAGTATTTTCCGCGACCTCCGGTAAGTTTGAAATATCTTTTTTCAAATTCATCAAACTTGCCAGAGTAAACAAAAATAGGTATTGTTTAAATACTATAACTATCTCAAATATTGTATTTTTACGAGTTTACCATACCCCAATGACAAAGTTTTTTTTAAACAACAAACATTTTTTCGGATATATGTTCACTTTTCTCTTTATTAATATTCCGGTATTACGCCCGGCAGGATTGTCGGCACTAAGGCGTGGAGTCTAACCTGGATGCGATTTTTCATTTTAATCGAGGTTGACGAAATTAAACTTTCTGTTTGGCAAAACCTGACACGCCGTTTTTAATGGTTATTTAATGTCCACATGAACATCTTTTTGAACAAGATATTGCAGCTTGATTCAATCCGTGACGCGATCCTTCTCTCTCATCACGGTGAACCGCTCTTTTACGACCTGCAAAAAGAATATAGTGCGGACAAACGGACCATCGACCTGTGGAATAAGATTATTGAAGAGCTCAACAAGCCCAAAACCGCCGATTTCCTGTTTGATAGGGGCCGCTACTATTTACAATATACCGCCATCGGCTATCTGATAATAGCCATGGACAACGCCATAAATCTGCAACGGGTAAAAGTCGCCTGTGCCAACGTGCATAAAAAACTATCAGACCCCACCACCTGCAAAAAAGTTCTTCTGAAAATGCTCTCCCTGGCCCATAATATTTTACAACCATCGATAATCAAAGAGCTGGTTCCCCACGCGGACCAGGAGGTCGCACATTTTCTCATTGCGCTATTAAAAAAAGAAAACGAATTTCTCCCCGCCGTAAGGGAAACCATCGTTCTTTACATTTGCCAGACCCTCGGGTACTGCTCTTCCCCCGATGCTGTTCAACCCCTGCAGGAAATTATTCGTCGATACACAACATCGGCAAACGGCCCCAGGGAAAATAAAATAAAGACGGCGGCCGAAACCGCTATTAAACAGCTGGGCAATATCGTAGTCGATGAACCCGTAAATAACATAAAGCCTGTGAAGACGGAAGCCAGAATCGCACCGGAGCCGCAAGAAAACACTACCCCACCCACCCCAGCGCCACCGGCTGAACAGCAACAACCATACGAATTGCTAAAAGAAAACGATAAGGCCGAAGCCATAGCAATGACCATGCAGCTAATAGAAAAGGCGGCCCATGAAAAACAGTTTGAAAAAGCGGAAAAATTGCGTGACAAAATTATTCAGATAGACTCCATGGCCCTTATGGAAATAATCAGGGCCGCAGAAATTATTGAGGAGGCCAAAAGCGCGGCAATAAATAGTGACTATCTTACCACCTGGAAAGAACTGGCACAAAAACTCACCAATGAAGAAATCTCCGCCCTCTACCACGCCCTGATTCCCAAAAATTACGAAGAAGGGGAGATGGTAGCCCGCCAGGGCGAATCACTGGCCAACCTGTTTTTCGTTGACCAGGGTAATATTCAGATCTATGCCGTCAGCCAAGAACGCAATATCCCGCTTAAAATAGTGGCTCCCGGAGAAATTATCGGTGCCGAAACATTTTTTGATCCTTCGGTCTGGACCATTAACGCCAAAAGTCTCGGCGCAAATGTTTCCATTCTCACCTTTAAAAAATTACAGCAACTAAAAGAAAGCCACCCCACCCTCGAATCGAAACTGCTTGAATTCTGCGCTGGTTTCGAATCGGTCAACGCCCTTTTTAAAAAGACAAAACGGACGAGAAGGGCCTCTGAAAGAAAGTCAATCCACGGCCGGACAACCATCGCGCTCCTTGACAAACATGGGAGGGCCACGGGTACCACGGCCAAGGGAGATCTGCTGGATATCTCCAGGGGAGGGGTCTCTTTCTGTCTGCACTTCTCCAAAAAGGAAAACGCCGACGCCCTGCTGGGACACACCATCAGCATCACGATCCGTAAAGATATTTCCGTACCGCCCCTTGTCAACATCGGACTCATCGTGGCCGTACGATGTCACGATTTTATCGGTAACGAATATTCGCTCCACGTAAAATTCAACAAACCCATCAGCGGCACGCAATTACAACAGGTAACCCAAGGTTCATAGCAACACGATTTATTAGCACAACATCCGTCAATCTACATTTTTTAAACGCATCAAATAAACGTCCAGTACTGAAAAAAGCTCCCTGGCAATAATAAAATTTTGCGCCTTGATGCTTTTGGAAAGCTCCGTTAATAAAAAGGCCAATTTCTGGAAACCGAACATACCGGAAACACCCCTTAAAGAATGCACCTTCCGGTAAATAGCGGTATAATCATGCTCTGCAAAGGCCCGCTGCATAAACTGCACATCAGTGGAAATTGTAGTCAGCACATCAGGGATCAGCTCTTTTAGGGCATCGGGGATGCCCTCCGATTTTTCCTGTTCGAGCCAATAACCAAGAACCTTATTCCCCGTTGCCTCTTCCGAACTACTGTTACTCACCCGTGTATTGAACCTGATTAACGTTTGCAGGAATTCACGCTTAAAAAACGGTTTACTGAGAACTCCGTCAAAACCGGCCTCGATAAAGGTCGTCTTCTGTTCCTGGAAGGCGTGGGCCGTAACCGCCAGTATCACCTGGGGCGGGCCCGCCTCCAACCGCTCTTTTTCCCGTATTTTTTGGGTCGCTTCAAGGCCGTCCATAACCGGCATCCTGATATCCATAAGAATGATATCGTAGTCATCTTTTTCCAATTGGGCCAAAGCCATTAAACCGTTCTCGGCGCTATCAAGTAGTACCGGGTAATCCTTCAAGTAGGCCCTGAAAACATCCACGTTTTCTTTAATATCGTCAACGGCCAAAATCCTCATCTCTGGAAAATTTTCCGGTAAAACCGACGACGAATCAACACGAAGGCCATCCCTGTCTCCGGGGGCCACCGGCGGAAGGGGTAAAATACAGCTGAATACCGAGCCCTTGCCGATGGTACTCTGCACAGTGAGACGTCCCGCCATAGCCTCGGCCAGTTTCTGGCTAATGGATAAGCCCAGGCCGGTACCACCCTGCTGCCGGGCCTGTGAATCATAGCCCTTGGCAAAGCGATCAAAAATTTTCTTCTGTTGGCCCTGACCGATACCTGAGCCGGTATCAATAACACTGAGTGTAAGATGGTCTTCACCGGCCTGTTCCTCGCGAATTGCCAGGGTTATAGAGCCGGCCCGGGTGAATTTAACGGCGTTGTTTATCAAGTTCAGTAAAATCTGGTAAATTTTTGCCGGATCCCCTACTCTCTCCAGGACCAGGCACGGCCCATACTCCACTCTGAAATCCAACTCTTTCTGCAAACAAAGGGGCAGTATCGTTGCCTCCAGCTGATCAATGATTTTCTGTAAACTAAATGGCTCCTCCTCGATGGCAATATTACCGGATTCTATTCGAACAAATTCCAGAATATTGTTTAATATTTCCATCAACTGACAACCGGTCATCTGCAGACTGTTAAGATACTGGCTCTGGTCCACATCAAGCTTTGTTTCAGCCAACAGGTTGGCCATGCCGAGGATAATATTAAGGGGCGTTCTGATCTCGTGGCTCATATTGGCGAGAAAATCAGATTTGGATCGGTTTTCAAGCTGCTCCTGCGCGTGATATTGCAAGAGTTTTTCATTGGCCTGTTTCAACTGTTTTCTATTTGCAAGATCACTCTTTTTCAACCGCTTCTGCTGGACCTGTAAGCGCGCAACTTTTTTTTGCAGCAGGTAACATTCATTTTCCAATTCCCGGATTCGCAGTTCGTCCGATTGCCGTTTAACCATCCTGAAAATTACCCTGTCGTGAATTAATCACTTTTTTCGCCTCATGAATATCTTGCATATTTCATCCGTTGAACAGTCAGAACCCACGTGCAAAACAGTCGCAGGAGGCATGGGCAGCAGTACCCTGTCGGTCTCTCCACCGCTGACAATACCCCCCACCCTGAAATCACCAAAATCAACATTATTACCAATCTTGGCCAAGTTAGTGACCACGTTTTTCAGACTTTCATCATGGGAGATATTTTTAAGCCCGTCTGTATCTGACAATTCTTTTACTAATAATTCTCTAATCTTATGAACCATCAACCGTTTTTTTGCCTTGATTAACTCTTCTTTATCCGTTAAATCAGGCATGGCAAATTCTTCCACCCGGGCGTCGGCGTCAAAGGAGAAGACAATCCCCCCTGATTCATCCTTCATACCCACAGCCTTCATTATAATAGGCTGGAGATCACTGTTTATGATATTTTCCCTCGGAGCACACTCGTTACCGACAAAAATAGTAACAACATCCCAGGTAAAAACCGTATAGGCGGCATCGATACCCTTTGTTGTACCAATCCTCGCATCAAGTAGCTGGCCGTCGAGAAAATACAATACACCACCCTTTTCCGTGACCTTATC
Source organism: uncultured Desulfopila sp. (assembly GCA_964594945.1). Classification (GTDB taxonomy): domain Bacteria; phylum Desulfobacterota; class Desulfobulbia; order Desulfobulbales; family Desulfocapsaceae; genus Desulforhopalus_A. The sequence goes on along the minus strand of CAZQOD010000006.1, from coordinate 13,182 downwards.
CATGATCCGGATAGTACAGGTTTTACAATCCATTTCCATCAGCTGGAGAAAGACAGTGGGGGAAACATCATTCATAATGCCTCCGTCCGCTTCCCTGCGTAACGAACCCATAACTGCGGAAACAAGGTCATCCATTTGAAAAGGTTTACTGAAATGTGCCATGGCCCCGGTTACCTTGGCAATTCTCTCCATCTCCTCCGCCGCCATTTCAGCCACGATTATAATGGGAATATCCGGATATATTCCCTGGATATGGTTAATAAGGCTCATACCATCCATGCGCGGCATTATAAGATCAACAATAATCAGAGAAAACGCCGTTTCTTCCAGTTTTTTCACGGCTTCAAAACCATCCGCCGCCACAACCATAGTAAAATAATTGCAGAACCCGGCCACATGTTTCTCCATTGCGATACGCAATATCGGATCATCGTCTACAAAAAGAATCTTCCTTGTCATCCCGCGCCTTGATGGTTTTTCAAAACGAATTCTTCAAATTTGATAATAATATGTGGTATCCTACGGTATGCGTCCCCTGAAAAACAGAATTGGGGGGGGCGTGCAGTCCTCAGAATCAGGCTGATCGAAGAGATCCGGCCGATGTCCGTATGGAAGCATAATCTATCGTACCCATTTTTAACTGTCAGGCCAAGGTTTTAAATATGAGCGAGCTACAAATTTCATCCGTATCCGGCAAACATGACACAATAAGAGGGTTAATGAAAATTTTATTTTTGTTGATAATTTGGTTTATTCCCCTGCTGGCCAATAGCTGTTTCGGGGCGGAAATGCGAATCAGAGTACCGGAAGGTAACACCTATCCACCGTTTTTTATCAACGACCAAAACGGCAGATGGACCGGCCTGTCCATTGAACTTGTGGAGGCCCTGCTGCAAGAGGCGGGGCACACTCCCATCTACGTTCCCCTCCCCTTCAATCGCGGTTTAAAAGAAATTCAGGCCGGTAAAATTGATATTATGCTCAATATGAGTATCGCCCCGGAACGTCGATCATTTATGTATTTTATCGGCCCGCAGCTGGACGAAACAATTCTCCTGGTCACCCGGACCGAAAAAAATTTTCTTATTACCTCCCTTGACGACCTTGCAAAACTTCCCAACGGTATAGGGGTGGAAAGGGGAAAACTTTATTCGGGACCCTTTGAAAAAAAACGGACGGAGGATAAAGCTTTCAGCCACCGCCTGGAAGAGGTAACGGATATCGACAGAAATGAAAAAAAGCTGAACGCGGGTTATATAAGCGGCTTCCTCGGATACGGCTATCACCTTATCTATCAAAAGAGAACCAACCCTCTCTACAAAAAATTTACAATTCAACCGTTGGTCATAGGGCGGGACTGGGTCTATTTCGGCTTTTCAAAAAAATCGATCTCCGAAAAACAACTTCGGCAACTGCAAAACGCCTATGATCGACTCAACCGGCGGGGTATTCTGGCGGCAATCAGGCAAAAATATCGCCGCTGACCCTCAATTCTCACCCTGATCATGGTCTGTCCCCTTTAGTGCCTTACTCCGTAAAAGCTATAATAAAAAACAAGGGACTTTACCGGCTTACCGGTCATTTCCGGTGTTAGAACATGTCCATTCACGTTCAATTCCGGCCTGAACAATACTGATCAACCACCGCAAAATTTGATCATTTTTTTTTACCATCCATAAATCACGGTTACATATTGACAGAATTGACTAAGCTTTGTAAACAGTGGTGTAATTTCAGATGCTCGTAAGTTCTCCAGGTAATTTCCGGAGGGCGCATGCTTCGACCTGATACTGATATCGAGGCAAGAGCTTAATAGGGAACCCGGTTAAAATCCGGGACGGGCCCGCCGCTGTGACCGATGACGAACGTCGCATATATGTCACTTACTGCAAAAGCAGTTGGGAAGACGCGACAAGTAGGATGAACCGGAAGTCAGAAGACCTGTCTGAACATTATCAAGGCATACTCCCGCGGACAAGGAGTGCTTATGGGTTATTCGTGGAAAAACTGGGCATCCCCGGATCCTTTACAAGGTCCGGGGATTTTTTATTTGCGTCATTCGCATGAATCTCCGGCAAAATAAGTGGAATATCGGCACCATAAGCCGATACATTTGATAAATATGCCAGGAGATTGATGATGAAAAAAGCATTGTTTACAGGTCTGACTCTCGTAATGATCACAGGCCCCGCCTGGGCAACCGACAACGTTGTCCAGGACGAGGTCAATAAAGATGAAATGGTGGTAACCGCCACCCGCAGCGAAGAAAAGATAAAGGAGATTCCAGCCAAGGTTGAGATCATAAATGAACAGGAAATTGCCCTGACCTCAGGAAATACTCTTACGGAACAACTAAAAAAATCCAACTCAATCAGTGTAATCGAGTATCCGGGCGTCCTGGCCGGTATCGGTATCCGCGGATTCCGCCCCGAGTTTTCAGGTATCACCAAGCATAGTCTTATCCTCGTCAACGGCCGCCCCTCCGGTGCCACAAACCTCGCAACCCTGCTCACGGACAACGTAAAAAGGATAGAAGTATTAAAAGGCCCGGCCTCGTCCCTCTACGGTGCCGAAGCCATGGGCGGCGTCATCAATATTATCACCAAAAAAACCACCCGGAAATTTATTGCAAAGGCCGAAGCTGGTCTCGGCAGTTTCGAGACCAATTTCCAAAAAGCGGCCCTGGGTGGACCGCTTGCCGAGGGATTTGATTTCGACTTCTCCGCCGGTCGCTATGACCAACGTGGCGATATCAAAATGGGTGACGATGGCGCGACGCGGCACAATACCAGCTATCGCACCCAGAACGGAGATCTCCGCCTGGGCACCGACCTCGGTGAAACATGGCGCGTAGATGTAAAGGGCAACCTCTACCAGGGGCGTGATATCGAGACCCCCGGCGACCTCGCCTACGGCGACAGCCAGAGCGGCAAAAAAGATATCGATAATTACGGTATCGATATCCAGGCCGAGGGAGAACTGGGGGCAAATAATGAGTTGGGTATTACTAATTATATAACCCGTGAAGAAAGCGATTATTATAAAAACCATTTTTACGGACTCCCCGTCCCCACCTATCGAAGTTATGCTTCTGAAATCAACTGGTACGGAACCCAGTTTAAAGACACTTATAGCTGGGGCGCCCATAAATTTATCAGCGGTATTGATTATCAATATATAGAAAAAAAATCACGGAGCTATAGAACAAACGGCAAACGTAAGGCACCCTGGTCACCCGACGAGGCCAGGACCAATATCGCCGGTTACCTGGAATCGGTGTGGAAGTTCCTCGACCAACGCATGACCCTCACCGGCGGCGGTCGTTATGACTTCTTTAAAGTCGAAACCCTGGCCACCCCCTACAAGACCGATTTTAAACCGAATTCAGCGGATTTTACCTATTTCAGCCCCCGGGCGGGACTGAACTACGGATTTGACAACGGTCTCCGTTTACACACCACCCTCGGACAAGCCTTTGTGCCACCTAATGCCGGTCAACTGGCCAGTTATTCAGAGAGGCGCGTGGGCAACATTACCATGGTCACAAAGGGCAACCCCGACCTCGATCCGGAAAATTCCACCACCTGGGATATAGGCAGCGGATACGATAACCCCGAATTGGGTTTATCTTTTGATTTCACTTATTTTTATACCGATGTAAATGACAGAATAACCAGGAAAACCGTAGGATTCACCACAACATTCATAAACAGCCTCGGTGCCGAAATTCAGGGTATTGAGGCCGCTGCAAGCTTTAACCTGGGCAAGGTATTGCACTGGGGCCGTGACCTGAAATTCTACCTTAATTCGACAAATATAATTAAGGCGGAGGAAGAGCTCCCCGGCGGTTCCACAAAGGATATCTACAATGTCGCCGATTATACATATAATTACGGGGTTAAGTATGACGACGGCATGGTCGACGGTGATTTCCATTTCCGCAGTGTCGGCAAAATGCGCGATACTGACTGGGTCACACCCGGCTATCCGGAGACGGAATATCCCGTTTTCACCGTCGCCGATCTTGTTTTGGGTGTGAATTTTTACAAGCATCACAAAATCACCTTCACCGTCGACAACCTCTTCGACGAAGATTACTACGAGAAGAAGGGTTTCCCAAAACCAGGCCGTGCCTTTTTTGTCAGCTACACCTTCTCGTATTAACCACGGGGTTGCAATATGCAGGTTTTCAACACCCCGGACAGTTTATATGAAAGTGGTTTCACTTTTGAGTCGCTTTCATTGTTCGTTGTGGCTGTGGTCTGAGAGTTTGGTCCAGCCATGCTGGTCACTTTGTCCGACCCGAATCTTTTTTGAGGTCCGGGTCAAGGGAGTGTGCTCCGCGGGAATACATTACGCGGGGCGCGGTAAAGGGTTGCAATGGCTTTAACAACAGTTTTACAAAGCGCGTTAATCACATATATCGCAGGCTGTGCTTTAACATTCTTTCAAAGCAGACCAAAAATCGCTTTCCCAATTATGTTGACGGGATGCGGATGTACCGTATTCGTTTTTTTTCAACAATATTACAAGTCCTGGCCGATGATGCCCATGCATCTCACCATCATCGGGGTTACGGCTTTTCTCACCGTTATCTGGCTATTTACCACCCTGAAAAACAGTGCCCATACAAGCGCCAGTGAAGGTTTTATCCTGCAAATAACCATAATCGTCCTCTCGCTGATTTCCCTTATCTGTCCAAAGGATTTTTATCTGCCCTTCATTCGCTCCATTTCCATCTGGTCACATTTTTTTCTCCTCTTTGCTATCCCGGCAAAGGCCTACCTCATATACGGCGGGATAACAGCCCTTGCCCTGCTGATAACGCATCGTAACCACGAACAAAATAAAATGATTTCCATTGCCGCAAACAGGGTGGTCACGGGCTATGGACTTCTTACGCTATCCATGTTTTCCGGTGAAATATGGAGCTACCTTGGCTGGGGAACCCCGGTTGTCTGGCGGGATCCGGCGATCACCACCATTATCGCAACCTGGTTCTACTGGACCTGTCTCCTGCACCTACACACCATCGGTAGCTGGACCGTCAGACGCCGCGCCGTTTTCATGGTTGTGGGCGCCATGCTCGTTCTCATCCTTGGTCTCCACCCCGATATCGGGCCGCTGAGGGCCGGACTGCTTTAAGAAAAAAACCATGACTACGCATAGTTCACCATATCGTTTCTTAACCAGCATCAGGCTGAGTGTTGTCCTGCTCCTTCTGCTCACGGCGGATCTGGCCATCGGCTATATCTGTCTGCACTATAATGCTTCTCTATTTGAACCGATGAACGTCATCGGGTTGAAAGAGTGGTTACTGACTTACGGTCCGGCCGACTTATCCATTTCGGCCTGGTTCTTTTTTCTTCTTATCCTCCTCTTTTGCCTCGTCGTCAACACACTGTTCTGTACCTACGATAAACTCCATCACCTCTTTTCCACATTACGGACTAAATCGACAACAAAACGATTCTGGCTCACCCTTTTTATCCACCTTATGCACCTGGCAATTGTCTGTCTTTTTCTTGGATATTTCATAAGTTACACCATGAGCACCATCGACAACAGCATCACGCTTACCCCCGGCAGCCAAAAAATATCTTTTGGTAAAAACTACACCGTTTCCCTGCATAAAATGATCATGCAACCATATCCCGGTCACGCCATTCCGGGCTTTAAAGGGCGATTTATCGATACCCACGCCCATCTCGTTTTCAGCGACAACAGGTGTGAAAAACGCGTTGTTTTATCGATGAATAACCCTGTTTTTTTTCATGGCTATTCCATTTTTCTGCAACGCTTTAATCCAAAACGGAAAAACGGCATGGCTTCCAGTCGCTACATTGTCATGGATATTCGACATGATCCCGGTGTCAACCTCACTTTCTTTGGAATGTTCCTCTTTATCGCGGGATTGGTGGGATATACAATCCTCCGCGGTCGCGTAAGAAAACAGGCAAGGAGCCTCCCATGAAGAGCACAGTAATTACCCTTCTGGTCGCAATATTCATGATCTGCGGCTGTGACAACCAAAAGGGCGACGACCAAAAACCTTTTCTGCAAATCGGCGAATTCAGCGTCAACCGAATAAACGACACCCTGACCGTGGTGCGTGACGGGGCGGGGAGGAACCTGGCGCTCATTCCCCGTAACGGCAAGAAACCACCAGGCTTTAAGCCTGAAATGGTGGTCAGGATTCCGGTGCGCAGAGTCGTCGCCTACGGCAGTTTCGACGTGGCCGCCCTCCGGGTACTCGGCGTTCTTGATCCCGTTCTCGTGGGGGTAACAACCCCCAGGGAAAGATGGTATGTGGACGACGTTAAAACCGGTTTTGACAAAGGTCGGATCGCTTTTTTAGGTGATGCAGGCGCCATTAATTTCGAGTTGTTGAAAAAACAGCAGCCGGAACTGGTACTAACCTGGAATCCGGCAATAATACCCATGCTCTCCGAACTCGGTATACCTTGTGTCGTCACTTCAACCCCCGTGGCCATGTGCCTCAATGCCCGGATGAATTACGTGAAATTTCTCGCTCCTTTTTTTAACCGGCAAGAAGAGGCTGAACAATATTTCCAGCGAGTCAACAGCAGTCTGCAGGACATCAGGGCGAAAACCGCCGACCAATGGGACGACTCCAGGGTTATGTGGGGCGATATGTACGAAAAGCGTGTTCTTGTTGAACCAGGTAATGCCTGGATCGGTGAACTGGTGGGACTTGTCCGCTCCGACTATCTATTCAAGGATGTGTACGGAACATCCTGTATCGAAATATCCATGGAGAGATTTCTCTACAGCGGTAAACAGGCCACCATATATTTCACCTACCGTACGCCGAAAAGCGGTGCGACGTCCAAAGCGGCCCTGGCCAGGCAACACCCCCTGCTTGCCAAAATACGGCCCCTCGGCCCCGGCGGCAAGGTCTACGCGCCACTGCCGCATTATTCGCAATCAGGAGATAAACTCGACCAAATTTTTACAGAAATTGCGGCCATTATCCACCCCCGGCTCTACCCAAATTATAAGCTGAAATATTTTCAGGAATTACCGGACACCGACCCCAAGGACTAGAGAATGAACCAGATCGTCAAAACAGCGCCATGCGCCGAATTACGGGCACAACCATTGTCGCAAACATTAATTTTCAGCACGCTGATTATCACCGTCTGCGCCGCAATAACTCTCAATGTCTGCACCGGGTCCGTGCCCCTGCCCCTTGCAGAACTCCGGCATATTATCATACAACCAAACGAGACGGTGGCGAGTTCCATCGTCTGGAAAATTCGTCTGCCCCGCGCCATTGCTGCGGTACTTGGGGGTGGATTTCTCGCCGTATCCGGACTGTTGCTGCAGGTCTATTTCAGAAATCCCATAGTGGGTCCATTCATCCTGGGTATATCATCCGGCGCCACCCTGATGGTCTCCATTGTCATGCTCACCACCCTCACCATTCAACTGCATATCATGAGCCCTATCCTCACCACCGTCGCGGCGATTTGCGGGGCATACGGAGTCATGATTATCGTGGTTGCAGTGGCCTCCAGGGTTAAAAGCGGGGTTACCCTGCTCATTGTCGGTATGATGATGGGTTATCTCTGCCACTCCGTTACCGCCGTCCTGACGGCACTTGCGGAAAAGCAACAGATTAAAGGTTTTATCCTCTGGCAACTGGGTTCCTTTTCAGGTTTCAAATGGTCTGAAATCCAGCTACTCCTCATCCTCGGCAGTATACTCATCATTCTTATATATACACTGTCAAAACCACTTAACGCCATACTGCTCGGGGAAGAATACGCTCTGTCAATGGGCATTAATATTAATAGGTTCCGGGTAATTATACTACTTGCCGCCTGTGCCATGGCCGGAATGGTTACCGCCATGGCCGGGCCGGTCGCTTTTATCGGACTGGCCGTCCCCCATATGGCGCGCATGATATTTTCCACCTCCGATAATCGTATCCTCATCCCCGGAGCGCTGCTGTTGGGTGGGCTGGTTACCACCCTCTGTGATTTTATCGCCCGTACCATAATGTCGCCGGTTGAATTACCGCTCTCCGCCATTACCGCCCTCTTCGGCGCCCCCATCGTCATCAGCCTCCTTATGAAAAAACGGGTAAAACTATGAAAGATAACGATTACAAACCTCCGGCAACAGGCGCCCTTTCCTGTCAGGGACTCTCGGTTGGTTACAAGGGTGCCACCATTCTTTCCGGCCTTGACATGGACTTTCAACCGGCCCGATTCATTTCCCTGCTCGGCCCCAATGGGGCCGGTAAAACCACCCTGTTACGCACCCTTTCCCGACATCTTCAACCACTTTCAGGCTCAATCAGGCTCGGTCAACGCCCCCTGGCCTCATTTCGCCAGGGAGAACTTGCAAAACTAATGGCCGTAGTACTGACGGACAAGGTGACCCCACCCCTGTTCAGCGCCTTTCAGTTCGTCGCCCTGGGACGATATCCCCACACTGACTTCCTGGGCAGATTAACGAAAAATGATGAAGAAGTGGTGACACGCGCCCTGGCCGCAGTCCACGCCGAACAGCTGGCCCAGCGTGAATTCACCAGCCTGTCCGATGGAGAACGACAAAAGATCCTGGTGGCCAGGGCATTGGCCCAGGAACCACGCATCCTCCTCCTCGATGAACCCACCTCCCATCTCGACCTGAAACATAGGATAGAGGTGATGGCAATCCTACGTAATCTATGCTCCAGCCGTAATATTACCGTTATTGCTTCGCTCCATGACGTGGACATTGCCGCCAAGGTCTCCGACCGGGTTGCCCTGCTTAAAGATGGTTCCCTCATCGGTTGGGGGGCACCCGAGGACGTACTCGGCGGCCGGGAAGTTGCCCATCTCTACGACTTTGATTCGGCAAGTTTTGACAGCCGACTCGGTTCCATCGAATTACGTGGTAGAGGCGACAGGGGCAGGGTCTTTGTCGTCGGCGGCATGGCAAGCGGCGCTACAATCTTCAGACTACTGGCCAAATCGGGATACCGGATCTCCACCGGGGTACTCTTTGAAAACGACCTTGATTGCTATGTCGCCAAGAGCCTGGGCGCATGTTGCACAAGCCAGAAACCGGCGGATATCATCAATAAAACAAGCCTTACCGAGGCCAAGATAGAGTTACAACACTGCAGCTGGGTTGTTGACGCCGGTTTTGACAGCAGCGGGGTATACCACAATAATTTGGAACTCCTCCAGGAGGCTCAGTGCCGCAATAAACCGATTTTCAGCCTCCGTCGGCGCACCATACAACAACCATACGACGCCGAAAAACAAGAGGTTATCGTCCTGGACAGGGCAAGCGATCTACCCATTGCCATGGAGAAAAATCAATGAACCGCAGGCAAAAATTCTCTTTTTGCTACTTCACCGCCACCGGGATGGAACTCGTGGCACTGAGCGAGGCGGTGGTACAGTACAATAAAAAAATCGGCGGAATTGTCGTTACGGCCCGAACCCAGACCCAACTATTCGACAATGGCCGACAAAAGGATTTTGTACAAAAAGCATTGGACACTGATGTAATAATCCTCAATCTACACGGAGGAAGATCCAGCTGCCCCGCCTTCGAACTACTGCGGAATGAGCTTGAACATACCGATTCTACAGGCAAAAAGAGACCATACTTCCATATCCAACCCTCCGGCGGGGATGAAGACGCGATCAACACGGCAAGAAAATACAGCCCGGATTTTGGCACCAACACCTGGAAGACAATAAACAACTATTTACTCCTGGGCGGTTACAATAATTTTGAGCAACTCCTCTACTTCCTCCATAATCTTGTCACCACCACAACCATACCATGTCAACCGCCCCTTCAACTGCTCAACGAGGGTATCTACCATCCCGACTTTCCCGAAAATACCGATCTTAACGACTACCTGCGCCAACACCTGGTTGCAGGAAAACCCACCGTCGGACTCTGGTTCTACCAAACATACTGGATAAACAATAATCTGGCCTTTATTGACGCCATAATCCGTGCCGTTGAGGCCAGGGGCGCAAACGTCATTCCGGTCTTTCATCTTCGCTACAAAGACTGCGAACGGAACAATAAAGGCGCCGACCATATTGTAGAGCACTATTTTATGGACGGAGAACGAACACGCATCGACGTTCTCATCAGCCCAATGCTCTTCAGCCTCAAGCTCGCCGACCCCGACTATGGCCGGCTCCTGCCGAAACTGGGGGTGGTCTGTATCCAGGCCATGGTTTCCATGGGCTCGTATGAGGCCTGGCACGGGTCGGAACAGGGCATGCGCACCATGGATGTCAGTTTTAATGCGGCCCAACCCGAATTCGACGGCAATCTCATCGCCGTACCCGTTGCCACCCGTGAGCAGGAAAACATCGACCCCATCACCGGCGGACTCCTTAATAAATCAATGCCGATTCCGGAACGGATCGACAAGGTGGTTCAGCTTGCCCTGAATTGGGCCCGCCTCCGTAAAATCCCCAACGAAAAAAGACGGGTCGCGATAATTTTCCACCACTATCCACCCCGTAACGATCGCATCGGCTGTGCCGCAGGGCTTGACAGTTTCGCCTCAGTTATGGCCGTAATTACCAGGCTGCAGCAGGATGGTTACCGAATCGCCAAAAACTATGAATCGGCCGATCAGCTGGCCGAGGAACTCCTCTCTAAGATGACCGCTGACAACCGTTGGCTGACCCCGGATAAAATGGCGGAACGCGCCGAAGCCCATGCCGACTCAGCCCTGTTCACACCATGGCACCAGGAACTTCCCCCGGCGATAAAAGCCAAAATGACAAATGACTGGGGGACAATGCCCGGAGAACTTTTTGTCCACAATGGGAAAATCCACTTTGCGGGGCTGATAAACGGCAACATTTTCATCACCATTCAACCGCCCAGGGGCATCCTGGAAAATATAGAAAAAAGCTACCATGACATGCACCTCTCACCTCCCCACCATTACCTCGCCCATTATCGGTGGATTCGAGATATACTCAAGGCCGACGCAGTTATCCATGTTGGTAAACACGGCAGCCTGGAGTGGTTACCCGGCAAGAGCCTGGGCCTTTCAAAAAACTGCTTCCCCGATCTTGCCATCATGGAACTACCCAATATCTACCCCTATATTATCAACGACCCAAGCGAAGGTACCCAGGCCAAACGACGTAGTTTCGCATGTATAATAGACCACCTCACCCCACCCTACACCAACAGTGAACTCTATGAAAAACTGGCAGGAATAGAGCAACTCCTAAACGATTATACCGTTGCAGTAAATGAAGACAGGGCCAAAATGGCCGTCCTGCGGCCAATGATCTGGGAGGCGGTTTGTAGGGCCAACCTCGATACGGATCTTGACCTGATTGAAGATTCGGTCATGGCTGATTTTGACGGATTTCTCGAAAAAATCCACGCCTACCTACAGGAACTGGCCGACACCATGATCAACGACGGTCTACATACCATGGGAGCGGCGCCCGAGGGGGCCCGCCTCTCGGAGTTTCTCGTTCAACTCACCCGTATCGCCAACGACGCAACACCATCCCTCAGGGAAGCAACAATTACGGCAATGGGTTATAACCTGGACGACCTCCTTAAAAATCGTGGCCGCATCCTGCCCAATTATAACGGACATACCGGCGGTCAGTTAATCTCTATGTCCCATGCCACCAGCCTGTCAATGGTCGATAAACTTGCCGAGAAACAGTATGATCCGGCGGCCATCGCCGATATTATTCACTCCCTCTTCCACAACAAAGATAATAAAGAATTAACACGGGCTCTCCATTATATCGCCGAAACCCTGGTACCAAAAATCCGCATGACCAGCAGGGAAATAGACCACACCCTCCTCTCCCTGGCGGGAGGATTCGTCGAACCCGGCCCATCCGGCTCCCCCACCAGGGGCCAGACAAATATCCTGCCCACCGGTCGAAATTTTTATTCGGTGGATCCCAATAAAATCCCTTCCCCCGCAGCATGGCAAGTCGGCAAACAGCTAGGTGACGCGCTCATTGCAAGATACCTGCAGGAAAAGGGCTCTTACCCGGACTCCATCGGCATCCTTGTCTACGGCGGCCCCACCATGCGCACCCGCGGCGACGATATTGCCGAAATCTATTATCTCATGGGCCTGAAACCAGTGTGGCAAAGAGGCAGCGGTAACGTTATCGGCCTTGAGGTCATTCCCCTCAGCAAGCTCGGCCGACCACGCCTCGATGTCGTCCCCCGGGTGAGCGGTTTTTTTCGGGACGCCTTTCCCAACCTCATGGAACGTATCGATGAAGCCGTGGAAATTGTGGCAAGCCTCAACGAACCGTTGACGTCAAATATGATTCGCCGTCATGTCCTGGCCGATATGGAGGATTTTAAAAAACAGGGTCTTAACGAAACGGAGGCCCGTCGCGAGGCGACGTTCCGTATCTTCAGCTGCCCGCCGGGTAGTTACGGCGCTGGGGTTTCGGAACTGATCGAATCTAAAAACTGGGAAAAGCAGGACGACCTCGGTAACAGCTATATCCGTTACTCTTCCCATGCCTACGGGAAAACGAGTTACGGCAAGCAGAAACCGCAAACCCTCCGCCGCCTCCTGGCCCGCATGGACGTCACCGTCAAAAACGAAGATTCCAGGGAATACGATATGATGTCGTGCACCGACTATTACAACTATTACGGCGGGCTCATCGCCGCCGCCAAAACGGTGCGTGGAGAATTGCCCCTTGCCATCATGGGGGACAGTTCCGATCCGAAAAGGGTGGTGATGCGCACGACATTCGAAGAAGCCAAACATGTTCTCCGTTCCCGCCTTGTTAACCCCAAGTGGCTGGACGGGATGAAACGCCACGGCTACAAAGGAGCGGGCGATATCTCCCATATGATGGATGTGGTTCTCGGCTGGGATGCCACCGCCGAAGTTATTGATGACTGGATGTATGCCGCCATTGCCGAAAAATATGCCTTAGACAAGGAAATGCGGGAATGGATGAGCTCGGTTAACCCGTACGCCCTGCAAAACATTATCGACAAGCTGCTGGAAGCGGTGAGCCGCGGCATGTGGAAGGCCGACCACAAAACAGAGGAAGAGCTACGCGACGCCTATCTTGAGATCGAGGGAGAAATTGAGGAGCGTATCGAATGAAAATTAGACAGTGGCGCCTGATTCATCGCTATTCCGGACTCTTTGTCGTCTCTTTT